>JBEUIR010000449.1:0-2057 GCA_040415395.1 Candidatus Thiothrix namsaraevi | reverse complement strand
TCGAAGTGGTGATTGACCGTTTCAAAGTGCGTGACGACATGCAATTGCGCCTCGCCGAATCGTTTGAAACCGCGCTGAAACTCGCCAACGGGCTGGCAATTGTTGCGCCGATGGATGGGGCTTCGACTTCGCTCAGCCAACGGGAGGGGGATCGTTCCCTGAGCGAAGCCGAAGGGAACATAGAAGAACTGGTGTTTTCCGCCAACTACGCCTGCCCGCATTGCGGCTGGTCGCTGACCGAACTCGAACCGCGTTTGTTTTCGTTCAATGCACCCGCTGGCGCGTGCCAGACTTGCGACGGTTTGGGCGTGGAACAGTTTTTCGACCCGCAACGGGTGGTGGCGAATCCGTCGATGAGCCTTGCGGGTGGCGCGGTGCGCGGCTGGGATCGGCGCAACGCCTATTACTTCCAAATGCTCACATCTTTGGCAGAACATTTCAGCTTTGACGTGGAACAGCCGTGGGACGAATTGCCCGCGTCTGTCCACAAACTGATCTTGCACGGCAGCGGTTTGGAGGAGGTGGAATTCACCTACGTCGGGCAAAAAGGCCAGATTTACACCCGTTCGCACACTTTTGAAGGCGTATTGAACAACCTCAAACGCCGTTACCGCGAAACCGATTCGAGTGCAGTGCGCGAAGAATTGGCGAAATACCTCGCCAGCCGTGCCTGCCCCGATTGCGGCGGCACACGCTTGAACGAACAGGCGCGGAACGTGTTTATCGCGGGGCGCAATTTGCCTGCGATCACGCATTTGCCGATTGGCGAAAGCCATGCGTTTTTCCGCAGCCTGAATTTGCCGGGGACGCAGGGGCAAATCGCCGACAAGATTTTGCGCGAAATTGCCTTGCGCTTGGAATTTTTGGTCAACGTCGGGCTGGATTATTTGACCCTGAGCCGCAGCGCGGAAACGCTCTCCGGCGGCGAAGCGCAACGCATCCGCCTCGCTTCGCAGATTGGCGCGGGGCTGGTCGGGGTGATGTACGTGCTGGATGAGCCGTCCATCGGTTTGCACCAGCGCGACAATGCTCGCTTGCTGAAAACGCTGTTCCGCCTGCGTGACCTTGGCAATACCGTGATCGTGGTCGAGCATGACGAAGACGCAATCCGTTCTGCCGACCATGTGCTGGATATTGGCCCCGGCGCGGGCGTGCATGGCGGTTACATTATTGCGCAAGGCACACCCGAAGAAGTGTTTGCCACGCCGGATTCGGTGACGGGGCAATTCATGTCCGGGCGGCGCAAAATCACCATGCCCGCGCAACGCACCCCGTTCAACCCCGAACGTACCATCAAACTGATCGGCGCGACCGGCAATAACCTCAATGACGTGACGCTGGAAATTCCGCTGGGGCTGCTGACCTGCATCACCGGCGTGTCGGGGTCGGGCAAATCGACGCTGATCAACCGCACCCTGTACCCTTTTCTGGCGCGGCATCTGCACGACAGCAGCGTGGAAGTTGCTCCGGTGCGCGAAGTGCTGGGCGTGGAGCAAATCGACAAAATCATCGACATCGACCAAAGCCCGATTGGGCGCACCCCACGTTCCAACCCCGCGACCTACACGGGCGTGTTTACCGCGATCCGCGATATGTTTGCGGCGACGCAAGAAGCACGTTCACGCGGTTATTTACCGGGACGATTTTCCTTCAACGTCAAGGGCGGACGCTGCGAAGCCTGTTACGGCGACGGTTTGATCAAGGTCGAAATGCACTTTTTGCCGGACGTGTACGTGACCTGCGAAGTGTGTGACGGCAAGCGTTACAACCGCGAAACCCTCGACATCCGCTACAAGGGCAAGAACATCAGCGAAGTGCTGGCGATGACGGTGGAAGATGCCTGCGAATTCTTCGCCGCCGTGCCGTCGATCCACACCAAACTGCAAACGCTGATGGACGTGGGGCTGTCGTACATCACGCTGGGGCAAAATGCGACTACGTTATCGGGTGGTGAGGCACAGCGCGTCAAGCTGGCGAAAGAGCTGTCCAAACGCGGCACGGGCAAGACGATTTATATTCTGGATGAGCCGACCACGGGGCTGCATTTCCACGACGTT
>JBEUIR010000448.1:0-2067 GCA_040415395.1 Candidatus Thiothrix namsaraevi | reverse complement strand
GTCTTGCGGCAAGAACTGGATGAAGCGGCAGAAATACAGGAAGTCTCCGTTGAAGTACGCCACTTCGTACAGCCTGCTCATATAACGGTTCATAGCCACTGGTTGCAAGGGTATTTGTTTGAAATATTACCCAGTGCAAGTGAATTATGGCAACAACGTGAGACGCTGTTCCCGCATTTACGGTTTTTAGTGCGCACAGAAGATGATATGGGTAAGTTGGGTGTTTCCGGTGCAGCCTATCATTTGGTCGTTCAGCGCCTGCGTGAACTGAATCAGGATATTGCCCGTTGGATTGAAACCACCGCCGAGTGGCCTGAGTTCTCCAGTAAGGCATCACCAGAAGGCGCAACCCGTAAGCAGCTTTGTAAAGTCATGGATAATGATGTCGTGCATGATTTTGACTGGCATCTACGCTTTACTGGTGGCATCGCTGGTAGGGTTCACTTCCGTATTTGTACTCAAGATAAAAAAGCCATCATTGCTTATATGGGGCAAAAACTTGATAAACCCATTGTTCAATAACCTCCTTCACTAATTAAGGCTTCTACATGGCAACCCCCGACAACGCCAATTACACCAAGCTGGTCGACAAGCTGGTCGACAAGCTGCGCGAACTGTTCGAGCTGGACAAGGCTGATCTGGATTTCGGCATTTACCGCATCATTTCCCAGCGGCAGGATGAGATTGAAGATTTCCTGCGTAACCGTTTGCGGCAGACGGTGGCGGGGCTGCTGAGTTCGGCACAGGGTAGCCAGCAGGCGGAGTTGCAGGCGGAATTGGGCAAAGCGGAACAATCCGTGCGCGATCTGGGGATGAATCCTGATCAGGTGCCGAAGGTGCAGGAATTGCGGGAAAAGTTGCGGGCGCTGGGCAATCCGCAGCGGATGGAGGATGAGGTTTATGAGCACCTGTACCGTTTTTTCAGCCGCTATTACGAGGAAGGCGATTTCATATCCTTGCGTCGGGTGTCGCGTAAGGCTAAATACGCGATTCCCTACAATGGCGAGGAAGTGAAGCTGCATTGGGCGAATGCGGATCAGTATTACATCAAGTCCAGTGAGAATTTCCGCGATTACCGTTTCCGGCTGGCGGATGGGCGCGGGGTGCATTTCAAGCTGCTGGAGGCGGATAGCAACCGCGATAATACCAAGGGTGACAAGCGTTTCTTTATGCTGGCGGCGGATGAGTCGGTGGTGGAAGCGGGCGAGGAGCTGCGCATCCATTTCCATTACACCACGACAGATGAGAAGAAAGTCACCGACGTGGATGGCAAGGCGAAAGCGCCGAGTCAGGGGGTGTTTAATGCGCTGGCTTTGCGTGAGTTGGGCAAGCGGATTCCGGGGGCGTGGCAGGCGGCTTTGAATGCTTTGCTGCCGACCAAGGCGAATCCTAAGCGCACTTTGCTGGAAAAGCATCTGACGGATTACACTGCCAAGAACAGTTTTGATTACTTCATCCATAAGGATTTGGGTGGGTTTTTGCTGAATGAGCTGGATTTCTACATCAAGAATGAAGTGATGTTTCTGGATGATATTGAGGATGCGGATGCGCCGAAGGTGGAGTCGTATCTGCGTACCCTCAAGGCGATTCGGCGGGTGGCGGGGAAGGTGATCGACTTTCTGGCGCAACTGGAGGATTTTCAGAAAAAGCTGTGGTTGAAGAAGAAATTTGTCGTCCAGTGTGATTACTGTTTGACGCTGGATCGTGTGCCGGGGGCGTTGTATCCCGCGATTGCCGATAATCCGCAGCAGGTTGCCGAGTGGCGCAAGTGGAACTTCATCGACGTGAAAACGCGGGTGGATGTGGCTTACCTACAGCAACATCCTTATCTGCTGATTGACACTAAATTCTATCCGACTGACTTCAAACTGGCCTTGCTAGAGTCCATCGAAGACATTGACGCGCAATGCGACGGCCTGCTGATCAATGCCGACAATTTCCAAGCGCTCAACCTCCTGCAAGACCGCTACCGCGAACAAGTCAAATGCATCTACATCGACCCCCCCTACAACACCGGCAACGATGGCTTTATTTATCGGGATAGCTACCAGCATTCGTCATGGCTAA
>JBEUIR010000447.1:0-2069 GCA_040415395.1 Candidatus Thiothrix namsaraevi | reverse complement strand
CGATCCAACGCGCGATAACTGAGGGCTTCGGTCAAATGCGCGGTGCGAATCTCGGCACTTTCGGCTAAATCGGCAATGGTTCGCGCCACTTTGAGAATGCGGTGATACGCCCGTGCGGAAAGTTTGAAACGTTCCATCGCCGCATTCAGCAATTTCTGGTCTTTGTCGCTCAACACGCAATGCTGATCCACATCGCGCCCACTCAGGGCATTATTGATTTTGCCTTGGCGGGCGTGTTGGCGGGAACGCGCCGCTTCGACACGTTCGCGCACGGTAGCACTGGTTTCGCCGTGTTTGAAGGATTGCAAATCCTCTTGCTTGACCCGTGGCACTTCGATTTGCAGGTCGATGCGATCCAGAAACGGTGCGGAAATGCGGCTGCGGTGTTTGCGCTGACGTTCCGGGGTGCATTCGCAGTTTTCACGCAAGTCACAGGCACGCCCTTGCGGACACGGGTTCATGGCAGCGACGAGCTGGAATTTGGCGGGGTAAGTGGCTTGGCGGGCAGCGCGGGAAAGCGTGATCTTGCCGGTTTCCAACGGTTCGCGCAGTACGTCGAGTACCGTGCGGTTGAATTCGGTGAGTTCGTCAAGAAACAAAATGCCGTGGTGCGCGAGGGAAATTTCCCCCGGTTTGACTTGCGAACCACCGCCCACCAAAGCCACACCGGAGGAGGTGTGGTGCGGTTCGCGCACTTGGCGTTGCCCCCAGCGGCTGGCTTCAAAACCGTGATGGCTGATCGAGGCAATCGCGGCGGATTCCAGCGCTTCGTCTTCGGACAGTGGCGGCAAAATCGTGGCAAGGCGATTGGCAAGCATGGTTTTGCCCGTCCCCGGTGGCCCGACCATTAGCAGGTTGTGCCCGCCAGCAGCGGCAATTTCCAGCGCTCGGCGTGCCATGAACTGCCCTTTCACATCGCTAAGATCGAAAGGGTAAGTGGTCTCGGCGGTTTCAATGTGTTGTTCCCAGCGCACCAGCGGCTCAGTACCGTGCAGGTGTTCCACCACTTCGCTGAGAGTGTTCGCGGCAAAAACTTTCAAGCCTTTGATCAAGCTGGCTTCGGCGGCATTGTCTTGCGGCACGATTAAAGCGCGTCCGGCTTGCAAGGCGGCAAACGCGGTGGGCAAGACTCCACGCACGGGGCGCAATTGTCCACCTAAGGATAACTCACCGATGAATTCGTAGCCCGACAATACCTCGTGGGGCAATTGCTCACTCGCCGCCAACATTCCAATCGCAATTGGCAAATCGAAGCGCCCGCCATCTTTGGGAATATCCGCCGGGGCCAGATTAATGGTGACGCGCCGCAGCGGAAAGTGGAAATCCGAATTGGTCATGGCAGCTTTGACGCGATCCCGGCTTTCTTTTACGGCGGTTTCGGGCAAACCGACGATGGAAACACCGGGCAGACCATTGGCGAGGTGTACTTCGACGCTCACTAAGGGAGCATCCAGCCCGTTATTGGTGCGGCTGTAAACGATGGCTAAGCTCATAATTATTATTGCTGACTATTGGTGCGGAAATGGCATTAATTCTGCGTTTTTTGCCCCCTTAGCTCAAACAAAGTCGACAAAAGGCAAAACAGGGCGCTGGCACATAAGTTGCTTAACAAGCACCATGTACGACTATCGCTTTTTTCGCCACGGTTGTGAAACCAATCACGGTTTTTGGCGTCGAAAAGTTCTATAAAGTGGTAAAGACACAACATTTAAACAAGACATAAGGTAAAACAACATGAGCGACACTAACGATACCAATGGGCAGTCTCAAAGCATCTCTAGCACTTCCCCCTACCCGAAAGCCAGCCACATTTGCACCCGCCACGGTACGGCAACGACTGAACAGGGGCAACGCAAAGTGTATGCACGCCATACCTTTATCACCCGCGACCCGCACGATAAAGTGCTGCAATATTACAGCGAACAATTCGGGGAGCCACGTGAGCAAGCGGGTGCGGTCTGTTGGCAACAGGAAACCCAACAGGGCAACCAACATATCTTAGTGGAATTAACGGTGGAAGTACCTGCGCAATCGAATCAACTCAAGCCACAAGAGCAGGGGCAAACCTT
>JBEUIR010000446.1:0-2070 GCA_040415395.1 Candidatus Thiothrix namsaraevi | reverse complement strand
CCCTCAAACGCGCAACCTTTGAACATGCGGTCACGGATGTCTTGCGATAACGCCGCATCCGCGTGCATTTCACCTTCCACCAGCAAATCGGGGTGCTTTTCGCGCAAGATTTCCAGCGTGCGGCGCATTTTCGCGGAATGCACATTCATGCGGCTGCCGAAGTTGGAATGCGACAGCAACGCTGCTTTGGGTTCCATCCCAAAACCTGCCACCAGTTCCGCTGCCAACGCGGTGTTATCCGCAAGCTGTTCAGCGGTTGGGTCATCGCCGACGTGGGTATCGGTGAGGAAATACGTGCCTTGCTTCAAAATCAGCATGGTAACTGCCGCCACATCCGTCAAACCGGCACGCGCCCCAATCAAGTCACGCACGTAATGCAGATGCGAAATGAAATTACCTTCCACCCCGCAAATCATGGCGTCAGCATCGCCGCAGCGCACCATCACCGCTGCAATTTGCGTGGTACGCGCTGTCATCACCCGGCGGCTGTAGGTTGGCGTTACCCCTTTACGGCACATCACCGCGTAATGTTCTGCCACATGGCGTTCGTAGTCGGGGTTATTGCGCGGGTCAACCACGGTGATGTTTTCACCGATTTTCAGGCGCAAATCGTAGGCTTCGATATTGCGCTGAATCAGTTCAGGGTTGCCGAGCAAAATCGGTTTGCAAATGCCATCGTCCACCAATTGCTGCGCGGCGTTGATGACACGTTGCGATTCACCTTCCGCAAACACAATGCGCTGCGGGTTACGTTTGGCTTTTTCAAACACGGGTTTCATGGTCATGCCGGAGCGGAACACAAAACTTTCCAGTTGGCGTTCATACGCCTCGAAATCGGCAATCGGGCGCGTCGCCACGCCGGTTTCCATCGCTGCTCTGGCGACACGCGGCGGGATGATGGTCATCAAACGCGGGTCGAACGGCTTAGGAATCAGGTAGTCGCGCCCGAAGTGGAATTCCGCCCCGCCATACGCAGATACCACTGCGTCGGAGGCTTCACGCATCGCCAAATCGCCAATGGCTTCGACCACCGCAATTTTCATCGCTTCATTGATTTCGGTTGCGCCCACATCCAACGCGCCCCGGAACAGGAACGGGAAACACAGCACGTTGTTGACTTGGTTGGGGTAATCGCTGCGCCCGGTAGCCACAATTGCGTCAGAACGCACTTCGTAAATCAGTTCGGGGCGGATTTCTGGTTCAGGGTTGGCGAGCGCGAGAATCAGGGGATTTGCCGCCATTACCTTGACGTGATGCTGTTTCAACACACGCGGCGCGGATAAACCGAGGAAAACGTCCACGCCGTCCATCACATCATCCAGCGTGCGTGCGTCAGTGTCGATGGCGTAAGCGGCGTTGTACGGGTTCATTTCATCGACCCGACCGGTGTAGATAATGCCGAAGCGGTCGTTAACGACGATGTTTTCTTTCTTTAAACCCATTTCGACCAGCAAATTCAGGCAGGCAATCGCTGCCGCGCCCGCACCAGAACACACCAGTTTCACGTCTTCGATATTCTTACCCGCGACGCGCAAACCGTTACGGATGGCTGCTGCCACGCAAATCGCCGTGCCGTGCTGGTCGTCGTGGAACACCGGGATTTTCATCATGGCTTTAAGGCGTTTTTCCACCTCAAAACATTCCGGGGCTTTAATATCTTCGAGGTTAATGCCGCCGAATGTCGGTTCGAGCAGGCTGATTGCGTCCACCAAGCGGTCTACGTCGAGTGTGTCCATTTCAATGTCGAAGGCATTTACGCCCGCGAATTTCTTGAACAATACCGCCTTGCCTTCCATCACGGGTTTGGAGGCGAGTGCGCCGATCGAACCCAAGCCCAGCACCGCTGTGCCGTTGGAAATGACGGCTACTAAATTGCCGCGTGAGGTGTAATCCGCTGCACACGCGGGGTCAGCCGCAATCGCAAGGCTTGCCGCTGCTACGCCGGGGGAATACGCCAGTGCTAAATCGCGCTGGTTCGCCATGTTTTTGGTGGGGGTGACTTCAAGTTTGCCCGGTTGCGGGAAGCGGTGGTAGTCGAGTGCGGCTTGGTCTAATTCGTCTTTCATAGCG
>JBEUIR010000445.1:0-2073 GCA_040415395.1 Candidatus Thiothrix namsaraevi | reverse complement strand
AAACTGTGCAAGGCTTTTGCCATTTCTGCCCCATGCAAACCGTGGTTTTCGGCGAAATCCGTCACCTTGTCAGTAAACGTCGCGGTCGGCTTGATATTGTAATGTTCCGCTTTGTCACTACCCTGATACGCTTGCAACACCATCACCCAATGCTGGCAGAAAATCGCATCGTTATGCCCAGCACTGCTGTTCTGCCAGTCCTGCATAAAGCGCAACAGGTTTTGCACATGGCGGCTATGGAAATTCTGGTCGGCAAACACCTCTGCCATTGCCTGCAAGCGGCGGAAACGGTAATGCGGCTTGCCCACGGGTTCGGGTTCGAGGTGCGGGTAATCCACCGGATCGAGGAATTCCTCCACGCTATCCGGCAAAAAATCGGGGTCGGAAAGCGGACGATCCAGCACTTCCTGCAACACTTCCACTTCAAGCTGGAGGAAATCCTGCGGCTTGTCGCCCGTCGATGCGGTGAAATACAGCGTCGTGCCGCTGATGTTGGTGGCAAACAGGATTTGCTCGCTGCATTTGTCCAGCAAGGTATCAATGTCACCGCCGGATTCAGTTTCTGCCCACAAGCGCAAATTGCTGGCAATCGGCTGCATATTAAGGTTCACCACGCCACCTAAATGATGCCAGCCACCGCGTTCCAGCACCTTTTCAAAGCTGAGGTTGAGCGGTGCGAACAAGGTATTAATGCTGTGCAGCAGCTCTTCATGTGTTATGCCGACGCTCAGTTCTGGGCACTGGGCGGCGAGTTTTTTGGCTTGCCAGTCGAATTCAGTCATTGGTATCCATCTCCCGAAGCCGCTGACGGGCGACTTCCTTCACATCGGGGTCAGTGTCGTGTTCCAGTATTTCCAGCATTCCACGGGTAGCACGCTCGGCAACTTGCAAGCGCACACCCCAATCGGGGTCATCCAGCAAAGCACTCAATGCGGCGGGTTGGATGCGTTCTGCCACAATGCGGCGGATTTCCGGCTCGACATCGTTAAGCATCAGCCCCAGACTTTCTGGCGGCAAACGGCGGGCAACGCTCATGCGTACTTCGCGGTCGGTGTCGCAAATCATGCGGAACAAACGCCCAGCAGGCATCCGTCGTGCCACGTATTTGCGTACCAGATAATCGTGGTCATTGACCAGTGCTTCGAGTTGTTCCGCAGGCAAACGGTCAGCGACCGTAATGCGCACTTCGCGGTCAATGTCGCCAATCAGCCGGTACAACTCATCCACCGGCAAGCGGTAAGCCAACACGCGGCGCACCACTTCATCCGGGTCATCAATCAGTTCCAGCAGGCGTTGCTGCGAAATATAACGTGCTGCAATTGCTCGCCGTTCCCAGAAATCATCGCCAGTATAGCCTTGCGCCAGATCAGGATTTTCGCGGAAAAAACGCTCGATTTGCCGTCCGCTCATCGCCTGCACGCAAGCATCACCCGGTTTGCAGCGACCTTTTTCCAGCCGATCCTTATGGTGAGGGCAGGTGGCGCAATCAGTCATTATCCTCACCCAGTTCGGCGATGACCACGCCGCTTGCCGCTTCCAGACTGGGGGTGAAGCACAGGCAATGGTTGCTGCCATCCACCAGATAGACGTTGAAACCCTTGCCCTGTGCGGCAGGTTGCGGGCCACACACGTCGTCATCCATGCACCAAGTAAAATGCAGTTCGGGGAAATGTCCGCGCAGGTAGGTCAGATTGCTGTCAGCCAAACCGTGTTGTGTGACCTGTTCCACCACACTGGCAAGCTGTTCCGGGGTCATCATCCTTCGGCCTCAAGCAGTTCGTCGTCTTCGTCATCGCCAGAGAAACGGGCGCGGGCTTGCGGATCCTTGCCCATGACTTTACCCAGCCACGGGGAAGGATTCGCCAATGCCGATTGCAGCTTTTCCAGCAATTCGCTGGTCGGTACAACCGTCACTTGCTTGATCGGGTGAATACCTTTCTTGATGATCTTGGCAGCAGCGGGGCCACCGACCGAAGCGATGAACAAGACTTGGCAATCCTTGATCAGGTCAGAGCGGTAAGCGTTTTTATCTTCTTCGGCCTCATCGTCGCCAACATCGCGCACGTCGATCAG
>JBEUIR010000444.1:0-2073 GCA_040415395.1 Candidatus Thiothrix namsaraevi | reverse complement strand
TCTTCATAGCCGACATAGCCCGGAGGCGCACCGATCAGGCGGGCGACGGAATGCTTTTCCATGAATTCGGACATGTCAATGCGCACCATCGCATCGTCGGTGTCGAACAGGAAGGTCGCCAACGCCTTGGTAAGTTCCGTTTTACCCACACCCGTCGGTCCCAAGAACAGGAACGAACCGCTGGGACGATTGGGGTCGGAAAGTCCGGCACGCGCACGGCGGATGGCGTTGGAAACCGCGACTACTGCTTCGGTTTGCCCGATCACGCGCTTGGCAAGCACGGCTTCCATTGCCAGCAGTTTGTCTTTTTCGCCTTCGAGCATTTTGCTCACAGGGATGCCTGTCCAGCGTGACACGATGTCGGCAATTTCGTCTTCCGTCACCTTGGTTTTCAGCAATTTGGGTGCTTTGGATTCGGGGTGGGCGGCAGCATCGTCGGCTTGCGCCAACTGGCTTTCGAGTTCGGGGATGCGCCCGTATTGCAGTTCCGCCATGCGTTGCAAATTGCCTGCGCGGCGGGCGGTTTCAAATTCGAGCCGCGCTTGGTCGAGGGCTTCCTTGATGTGGGATGTGCCTTGCACGTCGGCTTTTTCGCTTTTCCAGATTTCTTCCAGATCGGCGGATTCGATTTCCAGACGGTCGATTTCAGCCTGCAAGTCGGCGAGGCGTTTTTTGGAAGCGTCGTCGGATTCCTTTTTCAGGGCTTCGCGTTCGATCTTGAGCTGGATCAGGCGGCGGTCGAGCTTGTCGATCACCTCCGGTTTGGAGTCGATTTCAACGCGGATGCGGGATGCGGCTTCGTCGATCAGGTCGATGGCTTTGTCTGGCAACTGACGGTCGGTGATGTAACGGTGCGATAACGTGGCGGCAGCAACCAACGCGGGGTCGGTGATTTCCACGCCGTGATGCACTTCGTACTTTTCCTGCAAGCCGCGCAGGATGGCGATGGTGTCTTCCACGGTCGGTTCATCCACCAGCACTTTCTGGAAGCGGCGTTCGAGCGCGGCATCTTTTTCGATGTATTGGCGGTATTCGTCGAGGGTGGTTGCGCCGAGGCAGTGCAATTCGCCACGAGCAAGGGCGGGCTTGAGCATATTACCCGCGTCCATTGCGCCGTCGGCTTTGCCTGCGCCGACCATCGTGTGCAATTCGTCGATGAACAGGATGATATTGCCTTCGGCTTTGGCAATGTCGTTGAGTACGGCTTTGAGGCGTTCTTCAAAGTCGCCACGGTATTTTGTGCCCGCGAGCAGTGCGCCAAGGTCGAGCGAGAGCAGGCGTTTGCCTTTCATGCCTTCGGAAACTTCGCCGTTGACGATGCGTTGTGCCAAGCCTTCGACTAGCGCGGTTTTGCCCACGCCCGGTTCACCGATCAACACGGGGTTGTTTTTGGTGCGGCGTTGCAGGATTTGCACCATGCGGCGGATTTCTTCGTCACGCCCGATGATCGGGTCAATCTTGCCCTGTTCGGCGCGTTCGGTGAGGTCGATGGTGTATTTGTCGAGGGCTTGGCGTTGGTCTTCGGCGTTGGGGTCGTTGACGGTTTGCCCGCCGCGCATCCCTTCGATGGCTTTTTCGACCGCGCCTTTGGTCGCGCCACATTCACGCAGAAGATTGCCTAGCGTGCCTTTGTCTTCCAGTCCGGCGAGGATGAAGAGTTCGGAGGAAATGTATTGGTCTTTGCGCTGCTGGGCGATTTTGTCGGTGACGTTCAGCAGTTTGCTGAGGTCGTTGGAAACGTGGACGCTACCTGCATCGCCACCGGACACGGAGGACATCCGGTCGAGGGCTTCGCCGAGTTTGGAGCGCAATTGGTTGGCGTTGACATCGGCTTTGGTGAGCAAACCGCGTGTGGAACCACCTTCCTGATCGAGCAGCGCGATCATTAAGTGGGCGGGTTCGATGAATTGGTGATCACGCCCTAACGCGAGCGATTGCGCGTCTTGCAGGGCGAGTTGGAACTTGCTGGTGAGTTTGTCCATTCTCATGTGGGCTACCTATTGATTTGGGTTGGACGCGAGTGCGTCGGATGAGACAAATCTGGGGTAGCGGGTGGGGGAATTCAAGGTGGGG
>JBEUIR010000443.1:0-2079 GCA_040415395.1 Candidatus Thiothrix namsaraevi | reverse complement strand
ATATGTTCGTTATAAACAAAAAATTGAAGGCGAGTTAGCGTTAGCCCAAGCCAGATTAGCCGAGTTTCGAGCACGTGCGAAAATGGCTTCAGCCGATACCCGCATTAGCTATAACGAACATATGCATGACATGGAACAAAAGTTCGATGCGACCAAGATGAAGTTAAAAGAGTTTGGTGAAGCCAGTGATGGCGCATGGGAAAACCTGAAGGATGGCGTGGAAACCGCATGGCATTCATTGAGCGCTTCCGTTAAAGATGCTGCTGACAAATTCAAAGCCTGACTCTGCTCTCCTTCCCCATTTCTAATCAGTTTTGCTAACACACTAGCATTTTAAGGCAGTCCATTGACTTCACCTCCCCCAAAAGGCGGACTGCCTTACTTTTTAATTCCCCTCAATTAAAGCCAATATGTGCTTTAAAGGATTAGTCTCATGGATACGAATTATTTGTCAGCTCACTGGCATCAGATGAAAGGTAGCGTGCGCGAGCAATTTGGCAAATTGACCGATGATGATCTACTGGAAATCGGCGGCAAGATCGAACTTCTCGTGGGTAAATTGCAAGAACATTATGACCTGAGCCTTGCAGAAGCCGAAGCTGCTGTCACTGGCTTAAAAATAGATGCCGAAGGCATGAAACTAGAAACCAATCTTTAACGAATACCGGAGTTTTTATGAAAATCAATCTTATGCTGTTACCCCTTGTGATTGCTGTGAGCCTGCTTGGCTGTGACAACACGACCGAACAAAAGGCTGCGGATGCTGCCAACACCGCTAAGGAAAACATGAAAGACGCAGCGCATGAGGCCAATGAAAAAATGAAAGAGGCGGCTGATGACGTGAAGGAAAAAGCGGGTGATGCCGCCGATGCCATGCAAGAGCAGGTCGAGAGAGCCAAACTGGAACGGGAAAAGCAAGCCGCCGAAGATGCCCTGAAAAAAGCTGAAGAGTTGAAAAAATAAGACCCTACAGAATTTTCTGTAGTGCGTTTTACTCATTATTGATGGATTATGAATACAATGAAAACACAAATGCTAGCTTTCGCCGTTACGTCTGCGCTGTTGGGTGCGACTGCACCTGCGATGGCAGAAGACGTAACACTGTTTGATTACGAACAACCGACCAGTGCGTATGAAGATGCGTATGTTTCCGGTCGCCTAAATATCAATAGCGGCAATCAAGATCAAACCAGCCATGATTTGAACTTGGATATGAATTACGAACGAGTTTTCAGTTCCCCTGACCGTGATATTAAATTCAACGGGGATCTGCAAGGCTCCTCCAAACGCGGTCCGAGTGCCGGTGATGCAACTCAAGATAATTACATCGGCACTGGCTCAGTGGGTATGAATAAATATTTCCAACCGAACAGCAAAGGTGCTTTTTGGTACGGCGATGGTGAAATTGGTATTAAAAAAGGTGCTGATGACCCGCGTATAAAAGCGGGAGTCGGTGTAGGTTATGGTCGTGTTGTCAATGTTACCCCAATGGCGCAAGCCATTCGTCTAGTAGAAGCTCTAACTGAGAAGCAACGCCTGACGGGTAGTTTAACCAAAGCGGAATACAATCAGGTTGCCAATATTATTGCTAAAGAAAGTGAATACCGGACTAAATACGGTGCAGCAGATTACCAGCAAAATTGGGTGGCAGATGTTGAAAAAGTTCTACAAGCCACTGGCAAAACTGCGGGGGAACTCGGCGCTATTGGTATTCTCAGAGCGCGTGACGTATTGGTTAATGAACGCATTTCTACCCGCAAACACGGTTGGTTAGCTAAAGTAGGGGTAAGTGAAGTTTTCAAAGACTATGACGGCACTAATACCAAACCTGCTTTGGATATGGGTGCAGAATACCATCGCCCCCTGAGCAATCAAACTCAATTCTCTAATGAAGCGTCGGCTTCTGCCATTTTGCAAGATAGCGACAAAAGCTATACCGTTAAAAATGCCATGAGCCTGACACATGAATTAACTGACCGTGTGGATTGGTTAAACAGTTGGGCGATGAATTACGATCATAATGATGTCACCGATGCAGATACAACTACCAATGCGGTGAGTTCCACCTACCGTTATTAC
>JBEUIR010000442.1:0-2080 GCA_040415395.1 Candidatus Thiothrix namsaraevi | reverse complement strand
GTTATTTCAGTAATTTCCTCAACCGATACAACTCGTCTAGCGCTTGGCGTGGGGTGAGTTCATCCGGGTCTACGGCGGCGAGTGCCGCTTTCACTTTTTCGGCGATTTCATCTTTGGGTTCGGCGGGTGTTGCCAACATCAGGGGCAGGGTTTGTCCCGATTTTGGAGCTTGCTGGCTGTGCTTTTCCAGCGATACCAGTTTCTTTTTTGCTTGTGCAATCACGCCTTTGGGTACGCCTGCTAATTGTGCGACTTGTAAGCCGTAGCTTTGGTTGGCGGGGCCTTCTTTCACCGCGTGTAAAAATACGATTTTGTCGCCATGTTCTACTGCGTCGATATGCACGTTGGCAATGGTGCTGATTTGTTCGGCGAGGGAGGTCAGCTCGAAATAGTGGGTGGCAAATAGGGTGAACGCTTTGCGGTCGCGGGCGAGGAATTCGGCAATTGCCCATGCCAGTGATAAGCCGTCGAAAGTGCTAGTGCCACGTCCGATTTCGTCCATTAAGACCAAGCTGTGGGCGGTGGCATTGTTGAGGATATTGGCGGCTTCGGTCATTTCTACCATGAAGGTGGAACGCCCGGTGCTTAAGTCATCGTGTGCACCGATGCGGGTGAAAATACGGTCGATATTGCCAAGGCGAGCGGTTTGCGCGGGGACGTAGCTGCCAATGTGCGCCAGTAACACGATCAGCGCGACTTGGCGCATGTAGGTGGATTTTCCGCCCATATTCGGCCCTGTGACCATTAACATGCGGCGGCGTGAATCCATGTATAGGTCGTTTGGCACGAAGGGGTTATCGAGGGTGCGTTCTACGACGGGATGCCGTCCGCCTTCGATTTGAATACCTGCGCCGTCTACTAGCGCGGGGCAGTTGTAATTTAGGGTGTTGGCGCGTTCGGCGAAATTGCTCAAGACATCCAATTCGGCAATGGCTTGCGCGGTGTTGCGGATGGGATTTAAGTGTTCCAGTAAGTCGCGTAATAGGTTGTCGTAAATGGCTTTTTCGCGGGCAAGGGCGCGTTCGCGAGCGGAGAGTACCTTGTCTTCAAACTTTTTCAGTTCCGGCAAAATGAAGCGTTCCACACCCTTCAAGGTTTGGCGACGGATGTAGTCGGCGGGAATCCGGCTCAATTGGCTTTGCGGAATTTCGACGTAGTAGCCGTGAATGCGGTTGTAGGCGACTTTGAGATTGTTGATGCCGGTGCGGACTTTTTCGCGAGCTTCGAGATCCAGCAGGTATTGATCGGCGTTTTCGCTCAGGTTGCGTAATTCATCCAGTTCGGCATCGAAACCGGGGGCGATTACGCCGCCGTCACGGATGACCACGGGTGGATTGTCGATAATGGCGGAATCCAGCAGGTAGCGCAGTGCTTCGTGCAAGTCGACGTTGCTGTGTAATTGCTGGATATGCGGGTTGTCGATGGTGCCTATCAAACTGTGAATGCGCGGCAATACGTGCAAGGAACTGCGCAGGGTGGACAGGTCACGCGGACGTGCTGAACCTAGCGCGATGCGGCTGGCGATGCGTTCGATGTCGCCGATGCCGCGCAAGGTTTCCAGCAGGGTTTCGTAGCGGTATTGGTCGAGCAATGCGCCGACGGCTTGGTGGCGGTTGCGCAGGGTGAAACGGTCACGTAAGGGCTTGTTGAGCCAGCGGCGTAGCAGGCGGCTGCCCATGCTGGTGGCGGTTTTGTCGATGACGGAAATCAGGGTGTTTTTGTGTTCACCGCTGATGCTGTATTCGAGTTCCAGATTGCGGCGGCTGGCAGCGTCGAGAATGATGCCTTCGTCGCTGAGTTCCACCGTCAGGCTGTTGATGTGGGGCAGGGCGGTGCGCTGGGTTTCTTGCACGTAATTGAGCAATGCGCCCGCAGCGGCAATCGCGAGTGGCAGATGATTGCAGCCGAAACCGTCGAGATCGTGTACTCCGAATTGGCGCAGCAGCAGGCGTTTGGCGGTGTCGAGGTCAAAGTGCCACTGCGGGCGCGGGGTGGAAATGCGGTTGCGGGCGAAGGCGGGTTTCCAGTCTTCGTCGTGCAGGATTTCAGCGGGTTGCAGGCGTTCGATTTCGTTGTGCAG
>JBEUIR010000441.1:0-2091 GCA_040415395.1 Candidatus Thiothrix namsaraevi | reverse complement strand
TCAAGTGGCGGTTAGCGCGGATCGCAAGCGTGATTGCAATACCAGCAAAGTCATCGACAAACTGGCGTTGCTGGAAGCCGAGCACGGCGTGACGGGGGCGAGGGCAGCAGCTTGCGCGATTTTGCAAGATGCCGTGGCCTTGCCGGGCGGGAAGATCAGCGCGTGTGAGGATAGACTCGCGGCGTTCACCTGCCCGTGATCATTTGTTTTTCTCTTAAATAAAGGGTGATAAATGATCAATTTAAGAGAGGGAATTTTTTAAAATCAATGTCTTATGGTATCTAAACACAATCAATCTCTCTTTAAATCTCTTTTCGGTTTCTAAGTTAAGAGAGCAGCCATAATGGCTTGCTATACGAACCATGATTAACAATTTTCCCAGATTTTCTGAGTTGTGATAGCAAGTTACCTATTTTTGTCTTACGCTGTGCATCATTCATCCAATTAGGTAATTTATTCCACAGCAACTCATCAATATCTTTGCGGGTCATGGAGCCGTGTTCCTTGATGGCTTTGCAGATCAGGTCGAGGTAATACTGCTTATCGAATGCGGTGTTGTTGCTGTAGAAGGCTTTTTGCCCGGTGGTTTGCGCAATGGATTTGGCGATGAAAAAGTTGGGTTTGCGCCCTTCGATCAAGCGTTTGTTTTTGAGTAGCTTTTCTTCGGTGGTACTGAGTGGGCGTTTCTTTTGCACTTTGTCGAGCGCGATGATTTCGTCAAGGCTGAGATCACCGTGTTGTGCCAGCAAGTTGGCGTAATCCAAATCCAGTACTTTGCCGGTCAAGGTCAACACCACACGGGTATTGGTCAGCTCGTAGTCGGGCATGGGGAAGAAACGTTGCTTCTGGAGCAGGAATAATTTGCGGATGCCGCCCCCAGCCGTATCAACCATTTTCAGGTTGAACATCGCGGTGGCAAGAAACGGGTTGCGGTAATACTCCTCCGGCGCGTTTTCACGCACCACCCGCTCAACATCACCGGGGGCGAAACTGCCCAAATTGGTGAAGGTCAGGCTTTCATCGTGTTCTACCACATTGATACGTCCGGCGAGTGTGTAATCCTGATGCGCAATGCAGTTGTTCAAAGCTTCGCGGATGGCATACGGCGCGTACTGGTCAACTTCTTCCGGGAACAGCGTACCTTTCTGTAAGTAGCGGTATTTGATGTTGCGGATTTTGTTGAACACCTTATCCACCGCTAACAGCCACGGAATCCCAAACAGGGCGTAGTCACGGTCATTGCCATTGCTGTCTTTCAGTAGCCAGCGGATTTTCGGGTCAGCGGGGAGTAAAAAGTGTTCGGACTCATCCTTGCCCAACAACAGCAAGGCTGTACGGGTCATTTTTCCTTTGATAGTCAACTTGGCTTTGTTGAGGAACGTGGCATCATTCCAAGCATCCACTTCATCGGCTTTATCAGGAAATTTGTTTTTGAAATTTTTACGGGCAAGCAGGATTGCGTCTGGGTCAAGATCATCCAGTGAGGCTTTCGTCACCAGTGTCGCACTCCAATCATCCAGAACCGCTTGGCTGCGGATGCGCTCGATTTCTTCCAGATTTAACGGCGACAGAGCTTCGCCATCACGCCCGTAATAATGCCCGTCAAAGGTAATGGGGATACCCTTTGGCGCGGCGGGAATCTCGAACAATATCACGCGATTGCCTGCTTCGCTGACTTCGTGGATGTCGATGAAGGTAATGCGATTGGTGGTTTTGTTGGCGATTTCTTCTTTGAGGTGATCCAAATCCTTACGTACAAGTCGAAACTGCGAACCGACCACGACCCGCTTATCGTTCACACCGAAAACCAGCCATGCGGATTTTTGGCGTTTCAGATTGGCTTCATTGCTCAGGGCAGAAAAATATTTCCCCAACTTGGTGAAGTCGTAGTTGTTTTTCGCCTCTTTGAATTCAACCACCTCGTTTTCGGCGGATAATTCCAGCAGGGTTTGCAGTTTCGTATTGATGTCCATGTGCAGATCAAAAAGACGATTAATCCAACCCTTGGCTGCTTAAATACTCTTCGTAAGTGCCACGGTAATCGACAATCGTGCCGTCGCCTTTCACGTCGAAAATGCGGGTTGCTAAGGA
>JBEUIR010000440.1:0-2095 GCA_040415395.1 Candidatus Thiothrix namsaraevi | reverse complement strand
CTACTAGTCAGTCCCCGCCCTAGTAAAGAGCAAGCTGATGTCGCTTTGACAGGCTTTATGCGCGAACAGCGATCCACTGTTCAACAGGCAAGGGTTCATCTACTGTGGAAGTAATTTAATAGATTTTGTTTATTTGGTCAAAATCGGGCGGATGAACGGGCATTGCGCATATCCCTGACATTTTGTTCTGCCTCTTGCTGTAATGCGCTGGATAATTCAGGGTTTTCCGCCAACCACGCTTGCGGCCATTGGATTTTATCGGACGTGAAGCGCATGGGATCAGCGGTAGCAGGGCTGAGGGCATTTTCTTCAAATAGATCAAAAATACCATTGTCGAAGGGCAAACCGCTGGCGGCTTTGCGCAAAGCAAAGCGTTCGCGCACGCCATTCGCGGCATTGACCAGCGAGCGGTGGTAGCAATAGGGATTATTGCCACGCCGGTCAAAGAATACGTGTGCTGTCCAATTGCACGCGCCCCGGCACAATTCGGCAAAATCACAGGTTTTGCAGAAGCCCCACAAGTGATCCGTGGCGGCAGGTGTTCCGGCACTTAGGTTGAAGGTGAGTTCGTCGCGTTCGGTGAGAATAGTCGCCAGTGAAGCATCGCGAATAGTTCCGCCCGAATAAGCAGCGGTCGGCAGCGACGGGCAACCTTTGATTGTGCCATCCGCTTCAATGCCAATCGTGCGCAAGCCTGCAAAACAACCCTGCCAGAATGACCATTCGGTGGGTTTGCCAAAGCCGCGCAACATACGATCATAAGGGCCGTAATAGCCGTAATTATTGCCGGGTTGCACATAAAAGCCTTGCGGGTAGCCACGTTTGGCGAGGTTTGCCAGCAGGGGGTGGAATAATAGCAACTCATCGGGTTGCAACAGGATGTCGGAATTATCTGCTGCGTTACCCATCGGCACGGTCATTTGGATTTGCCATGCCTTTGCTCCGGCATCAATTAATGCCTGAAATAACAACGGAAACTCAGGTGCGGAGTGGCGGTTAACTTGGGTATTGGCACCAAACGGGATGCCTGCCTCACGTAAATGCCCCATCGTTTCAAAAGCGTATTTCCATGAGCCGATTTTGCCGCGCAAACGGTCGTGGGTGTGGCGCATTCCATCGACGGAGACGGATACCTGATTGATACCCGCTGCCTTCATGCGTTGTGCTGTGGTTAAATTGATGCCATAACCGCCCGTGGTCATGGAACAAATCATGCCGCACTTGACGATTTCAGCCGCTATTTCTAGCCAGTCGCTGCGCAAGAAGGCTTCGCCACCGATCAGTGTGACTTCGGTGATGCCGACATCCGCCATTTGATGCACCAAATCCAGTGCTTCAGCCGTGGATAGTTCATTGACCCGCGCATCACCCGCCCGTGAACCGCAGTGACTACAGGCGAGATTACATTTCAGGGTAATCTCCCAGACGGCGTAGCAACTGCGTTCGCCGGGGGTATATTGTGTGGTTGTTTGGGTGTCGGTCATGTGGTGCTGGCCTTAGATTGTTTTCGGTTCACCGGGAAGGATTACGCCGTAAACCGGCTGCACGGACGGTTCATCAGGAATAATTGCGCCGTAAACCGGTTGCACGGGCGGTTTATCGGGAATGATCGCGCCGTAAACCGGCTGTACGTTCGGCGGCGTGGGTTCTTTGTTAAATTGTGCCAGCAGGCGCTGAATCAGGTTCATAATGCTTTGCAATAGATCCTTGTGTCCGTTATCGCCTTGCTGTGCGTGTGGTGGGTTTTTTGTCCCGTTGGAAAAGTTGTTCAGGTGTTCGGCGGCATTGCGTACCTGTTGGTTTTGATTGCCGCCACTTCTGGGGAGTACCGGCGAGGCATTGGGCTTGTTTCGGCTCTGAATGTCCATATCAAAGAATCTCCATGATGTTCGTGGTTAAGTGGAGATTTTTAGGCTGGATGCTGTTGTTGTTTCTAGGTTATTCAGATTGGCGGTTACGAAAACGAGATTAGCTTTGCATACGGGTGAATAGCGATGTAGAGACGCAAGATTTTGCGCCTCTACCTTTGTGGTCGGTTACTACGATTACTGCGCGAAAGCCTGTTTCGCCGCCCGAACCGCGACACCGCTATTAA
>JBEUIR010000439.1:0-2097 GCA_040415395.1 Candidatus Thiothrix namsaraevi | reverse complement strand
TTAGTGCTTCCTCCTCCTAGCACGTCTCCCCGGCTGCGGTCGGGGATTTTTTGGAATTACCTTTAATTTTGCAGTCGAGGACGACATAGGTATATTATGAAACGCTAATAATGCTTCTCAAGGGTAACGCGCGTGTCACAACACCAAACCAAAGGTCATTGCTCGACCTGTAATATTCGCCCCATCACCATTTTTTCGACATTGGATACCACCGAAGTGGAACAAATTCAGGCGTTTCAGCCTGCGATTACCCAGTATGTGCCGGGTGAAATTATCTACCATCAGGGGATGGAAGCCCGCTACGCTTTCACCTTGCGCCACGGTTTTGTCAAAATTGTCAATACGTTAGCAGATGGGCGTTCGCACATTGTGCAATTGCTGCGCGATGGGGATTTCTTCGGGTTTGGTGGTTTGTCAGGGGTGGATTATAAACACTCGGCGATTGCGCTCAACGCGGTGGAGGTCTGCCGTTTGCCACTGGTGGATTTGCTGAAACTCAAGCAAACTCATCCAAAGATTGAGACAGAAATGACCAAACGTTGGTTGGAACGTTTGCACCGTGCCGAAAGCATGTTGGTGGAATTAGGCGCGAAAAAAGCGGCGGAACGGCTGGCTTCGTTTTTATTGAGCTGGTGTGCAGGAAATGCACCGGATACTTGGGTAGCGTTGCCGCTGAATCGTGCTGAGATCGGTGAATTGCTGGGCATGACTATCGAAACCGTCAGCCGCTTTTTTGCGGATTGGAAGCGCCAAGGCTTTATCGCTGAGTCTCGCGGCAACATCCAGATACTGGATGCCGCCGGATTACGTCAAGCGGCGGGGATTACCCTGTAATTACGCCGCTACCAACACAGGCTCTGGCTGTTTTGTTAACAGCTTTTTGTTCAGGTGGAACAAACCCCACAAGGTCTGGATTTGCAGCACGACCAGCGGGACAAGCAGGAAGAAATATGCCAGCGAATTCTTTTCCAGCAAGCCAGTACCCACCAGCCCGATATGGATAAAGAAAAAGCCCAGCACATAACCCGCCACTCCTGGGCAAATCAGCGCGAATGAACCGGCGCTTTTTTCCTTGCCATACACATAAGCATCAAAGTAGCCGAGCTTTTTCATTACCGCATAGCCCAATACTGCAAACAAAATTTGCACACTGATCAGCACGGTCAGCAGCACAAGGCTTTCAATCGGCTCAACGTGCAGCCCAAAGTTGTGATGCATCGCCATTGACAACCGATACAGCGCAATCCCACTCACGGTAATAATGGGGATAATGATCCACAACGACACTGAGGATTCACGGTCAATGCCGTGTTCCAACATCGAGCGAAAACCCAGTATCAACTTGGTCACAGCCAACAAACCTGCCGTGCTAATGAACAGTAGTGACAACACCAAGCCAATGCCAGATGTCAGTGGTACTTTGCTCATGGCAGCAGCGGCTGAAAAACCGACCCCAACCATGCCAAATGCAAAGATTGCCAGCATCTGACTCAGGTTATTATTGCGGCTGCAATCAAAATGCCCCGTGACCAGCACACGGCTCATGAAACCAATGAAAATGCGGGCTGCAAACCAGCCGGTAATGCCGAATGCCATGATTGCCAGCGGGAACAAATATTCCACCACATTCCACAAGCCTGGCACGAACAGCGCACCGAGAATAAAACCGACGTTAATGCTCATGGCAAAAGTCAGTGGAATCGCCATTAATTGCACCTCGCCATTGCTTTGGCGCAATTTTTGGAAAGTCGCGGATTGGCGGAAGTGACGGAATTCATTCACATTCCACACCAACATGCGCACATGCAGCACGGAAAAGACGATGATTCCCAACAGTGCGATACTCACCAGCAATTGCATCATAATGTTATCGCCTTGCAGCACGGCTTGCAGCGATTCCCACGTGGGTATCGGGGTGCTTTTATGCGGCGTCATGAACATGAGGTACATAAAAAAGGTGACAACCGCGCCACCCGCCCCCAATGCGGACAAAAAATACAGGGGAGAATAGGTATCCCCCAGTTTGTGACGTAAGTTGAACATAGCGATGTTCTCCATCTAAAAGTTAATATGTAACTATCTAAAAGTTAATATGTA
>JBEUIR010000438.1:0-2099 GCA_040415395.1 Candidatus Thiothrix namsaraevi | reverse complement strand
CATAAGTATCTACACAACTTTTCCTAAAAATTGCCGGGCGGTTTGTTTCAAACTATCCAGCTCCTCTTGGGAGTAGGCTTCCATGATTTCCAGCATGGAGAGGAAAACCCACAGACCCGCCAGCAAAGCGGGATTGGTAAAAGCAACTTTGTGGCGCATTTGCCTACCGCTGAGTTTGATCAAAAAATCGCGTAGCTCAGCGGCTTCCGCACTTTTATCGGCGGCGATGGCCCACACCGTGACGCACGCCATACTGGCGACTAACAAGCGTTTCGCAATGGCTAAAGCCGATTCCTGCTGCCACGATTCCAGATCTCAACAGTCGTGACATTCCCCTAAAACCAAGCATGACGTTAGGCAGCAGCCTTACTGAACTGCTGTTTTAACACCTTGATTATGGGTATTTTCCCGCTGTTAGCGGTTCATGTTTACGTATCATCGTCCTCATCGCCGTTGACGACCGCGTTAATTCGCCACCAGAAGGCTTTGGGGGGAGAGCGCAGTAATTGCCGTGCCAGTAGTGGTGCTAAAATCTGTCGCACGGTGTTCTCGGAAGGCAATTCACGGGAACGGGTGCGCAAATACAAGACCTGCTGCTTCCAAAGCCCCTCGTGGTACTTGAGGGAAAACAGTTGTAGCAAACCGGTGGCGATGCAGGCACACAACACAAAGGTTTCCATTGCCTGCCAGCAGGCCACCACCGTGGGGAGGTGCTGTGCTTGGGGGGCTTTGAGATGCCGATTGGCGGTAGGTCGCCGGGAATGGCGCGGCAGGTAACGGCTCCAGAAGTGGAAGCGGAACGCACCCATGGTATTCTTGAGGGCATCAAACAAGGTTTCAATCCGGGTGCGTCGGCAGTACAGGGTGAGGATGGTTTCCGCGTCCAGCGCCAAATCCGAACACATCAGCAGGATGGGGCCACGGGAAGTGACTGCCCAGACAAATTGTAGCGGTTGCCCCAACGGTTTCCACCACAAGGTATGGGACATCAGGCGTACCGACTCCTCCTTGCCATAAATGCACAGAGTCACTTCACGGAAAAAATCAGCATAGTCAAAGGCTTCCCACACTATCAGCTTCATCCCGTACTGGCGTTGCCGCCCACGCCTTCCCGGCGGTTTGGGTGGCGCAGGGAAGTAGGCCACATAGTTCTTTTTAGCGCGGGTGATGACCTGCACCAGTGGTTGTTGTAACGCCACCGACCAAACCGAGCGTGCCAGCCGGAACACCGAAGCCGTGGCAAAGAACGCATCCAGCACCAGCCACACCGGGCGGTCATTCACCTGCGCAAACGACAACGCCATCTGCACCACCCGTGTCCCCAGTTTGAGTGTCGGGTCGTTAGCATCTTCCTCCCCCAAATGCCGGAACCCCTGATGGATCTGCAAACTCAGCGGCAGGCAGAAACAGGCGGACAGGCTCCCCACCAACAACCCCACGGCTCCCCAACACTGCCCCCGGAAATAGTCCGGTTTGCTTTGGGTTTCCGAGGTTTCCCGCAAGGAAACCACCCCCGGCATCCGCCCGCCATCCTTAACCACATGGGTATGGTCGCCCAGCACCACTAAACGCCCCGCCACCTCAACCAGCGGCGCATGGGACAACACCCACCGCTGCCAGCTCGCCCGTAACCGCTCAGGATGGTAAGACCCGGCACGAAAAAAATGGAGCAACCGATGGTAGCCCCGTTCATCCGATAGCCAGTAACGGCACATCGACGTGACCCCGCTCATCTCGGTCGCCGCTAAAAAGCTCAGGATGATGGCGCAAAACAATAGCCATGCTCGCTGGCGCGAAAATTCACTTTTAAAGTGGTGAAGGCTCTGGTATAGATCAACTAGCATGATGTCCCTTGGATAATAGGTCGCTGCTAACGCCTACTCTAAGGGATTTCGTGCTGCTTGGGGGGATGGGGAGAACTTACGACTGTTGAGGTTATTAGTAGCTACTAAGTTGCCGAGGTTGTTGAGGGTCGTCGCTACGGCGGGCAAGTACATATCCGGGTTGTCCTTGGCGACCTGACGGCGTAGAGAGAGTGCCTCGGTGTAGAAGATTTCGGCTTTCTTGCGCCGCTGACTGTCAGTTGTCAGTAATGCACC
>JBEUIR010000437.1:0-2102 GCA_040415395.1 Candidatus Thiothrix namsaraevi | reverse complement strand
GATAGCTTAACGAAACGAGGAGCGAGAGGGGTCGGCTACCGCCGACGCGCTATCCCTCCCCGACCTGAAGGACGGGGTATCTCGCGCAAGACGGATGAACTCAGAAAAAGTGATTTTCGGTTTTTTTATTGTGTTAGCACTCACGCTGAATTTCGGTTTTTTCATCGGCGACATTGACAACATCGCCCATCACAATGTCTACGAATTGTTTGCCGCACTGGTTGTTAGCCTGATTGCGACTGTCTTGAAATTCGGCGACAGAACGCACTTAGGGGCAATTTTCCTCGCTACTAGCCTAGTAGCCGATTTGCAGTTGATTATGGCAGCGTTGATCTGGGGTTATGCGGCACACATCAGCACCACTGGCTTAGATGCTGGCTCTACCGTCGCCATCGTCTCACTGTCTGGCGGTGCATTACTCGCCAATATTATTTCAGTCATCTTGCTAGTCGCCGAAACCATGACTGTACGTCGTTAATCCGTGAGGTAACTTGTGCCTGATATGTTTTATGTGCTGCTAAGGCGGTTGCGTGCGCCGCTGATTGTGCTAATTGTGGTGTATTCGGTGGCGGTGTTGGGTTTTACCCTGATTCCGGGGCGCGATGCAGAAGGTGAAATATGGCACATGTCGTTTCTCCACGCGCTTTACGTGGTCAGCTATACGGCGTCTACCATTGGTTTTGGGGAGATCCCTTACGCATTTACGGATGCACAACGCCTGTGGATGATGTTTGTCATTCATATGACCGTGATTGGTTGGTTGTATAGCATCGGTTCATTGCTGGCGGTCATGCAAGCCCCCGCGTTTCGCAAATTACGCAGCGATTATGCCTTCCAAAAGGGTGTGAAACGTTTGCGCACCCCGTTTTATCTGGTGTGTGGTTATGGCGATACCGGCGGCATTCTGGTGAAAGCGTTAGCCGACGAAGGTATCAAAGTCGTGGTGATCGACAAAGACGAAAGCCGCATTAATGAACTGGAACTCAATGATTATGTCCGCAGCCCGCTGGGGTTATTAGGGGACGCCTCCAAACCCGCTGTGTTAGAAATGGCGGGCATCACCAACAGCTATTGTATCGGCGTGATTGCCTTGACCGATACCGATCAAACCAATCTGATGGTGGCATTGAGTGCGTATTTATTGAACCCAAATCTGCGTGTGTTGGCACGCGCCGAGTCTGCCGAGATTGAAGCCAATATTCGCTCTTTTGGTAAAAATGAAGTCATTAACCCGTTTGAGACCTTTGCCGGACGCTTAGCACTCGCCATCCACTCCCCCGGCATGTACACCCTGTTTACTTGGATAACCGGTATACCACACGAACCCTTACGTGAACCACCGTTCCCCGCACGAGGTTTGTGGATAATCGCCGGATACGGGCGTTTTGGTGCCGCCTTACACCGCCGCCTACAAGAAGCTGGCATTACCACACAAGTGATCGAATCTGACCCACTGAACACCGCAGCCCCTTCCAACGCCATCCAAGGTTCAGGCACAGAAGCTGCCACATTACAACTAGCGGGGCTTAAACAAGCGGTTGGAATCGTGGCAGGTACACACGACGATGCTAATAACTTGTCAATTTTGATGACTGCTCGTGAACTTAAGCCTGATATTTTCATTGTGGCACGCCAGAATCAGCGTGAAAACGACATAATTTTTGAGAAAGCGGCATTTGACCTGTTAATGAAACGCGGCGATGTGATTGCCCACAAGATTTTTGCCCTCTTGCGCACCCCTTTAATCAGCGATTTTCTGGAAGCGATCAAAGCCCATGACGATGATTGGGCAAACCTGTTGGTCAGCCGGATTCTGGGGGTGACGACCGATGAAGTTCCCTATTTGTGGGAAATCAAGCTCAATAAAGCCCGTACTCCGGCACTGTATAAAGCTTGTATGACCAGCATTGTCACATTGGCAGACCTCTTGCGTGATCCGCAAGAGCGCACCCAAGTGTTACCTGCTATTGCACTGTTACTTAAACGTAATGACAAAGTGATTGTGTTACCGGATGTCAACACACCGTTGGCAGTCAGCGACCGCTTACTAATGTGCGCATCTTACGAAACCAATCGCCACATGCAGTGGGCTACCCAAAATG
>JBEUIR010000436.1:0-2104 GCA_040415395.1 Candidatus Thiothrix namsaraevi | reverse complement strand
TCAATGATCGGTTTAACACTCCTCCATCCTCCTTTGGTGGTAATTGCGCGGCTCATATGAGCCGCGTTTTTTTATGTTGAATGCGCTCGCGTTGGTTGTTGGGTTTTTCATGTGTTTGTCTCTTTGTTGTGCCTCCCCGTTGGTGTGAGGCATTTTTTTGTCGGGAGTTGGGCGCTAAACACTTGAGAATTTCCAGCATTTCCCCTAGAATGCCGCGTTTCTTTGTTCCCCCACCTTTATCAGGTTTGGGGTGGATCGGCAAAACAGATTTAAGAAGTGGATTGAGCAAGATGAAAACATTCAGTGCAAAGCCAGCTGAGGTCAAACGCGACTGGTACGTCGTTGACGCCCAAGGTAAGGCGTTAGGCCGTTTGGCCTCCGAAGTTGCCCGGCGTTTGCGTGGCAAGCACAAGCCAGAGTACACCCCGCACGTTGATACCGGCGATTACATCGTCATCATTAACGCTGACAAAGTAGGTATTACTGGTAACAAAGCCAAAGACAAAACCTATCACCATCATACCGGCTACATCGGTAACATGCGTTCCTTCACCTTTGAAAAAATGCAACAACGCGCACCGGGTCGGGTCATTGAACTCGCGGTTAAAGGCATGTTGCCAAAGAATCCACTGGGTCGCGCCATGTACCGTAAAATGAAAATTTACGCTGGCACAGAACATAACCACCAAGCACAGCAGCCACAAGCGCTGGACTTTTGATCGGGCAGGAATGAGAAATGGCTGAAACACAATATTACGGCACTGGTCGTCGCAAATCTTCATCTGCCCGCGTGTTTATGCGTGCTGGCAGTGGTGCGATCACGGTTAACGGCAAAGCACTGGGTGACTTTTTCGGGCGTGAAACCGCCAGCATGGTCGTGCGTCAACCGCTATACACCGTTAACATGGCTGAGAAATTTGACATTAACGTCACGGTTGCTGGTGGTGGTATCACCGGTCAGTCCGGCGCTATCCGCCTTGGCATCGCCCGTGCATTGCTGCAATACGACGAAACCCTGCGCGGTGAGCTGAAATCGGAAGGCTTCCTGACTCGTGACGCACGTAAGGTTGAACGTAAGAAGGTCGGCTTGCACAAAGCACGTCGGGCGACACAGTTCTCCAAGCGTTAATGCGGTTGGTTTTTCAGTTTTCCTGAAAGCATCAAGCCGTGTATCAATAAAGCCACAGTGCATCATTGCCTGTGGCTTTATTGCGTTTAACTGACTGAAATCTTAATAACTACCGTTTGTCGGTAGTGTGTGGATTTGATCAGCAAATCATGTGGCATTTCTGCAACATCTACAGTAAACTTTGTAGCGTATTTGCAAAAAAGCAGTTGCAAGACGCTGGCAAGGGATGTATAAATACTTCCGTCAGATTGAACAAATCGAAGATTAAATTTTAAAGACAGGACAAACCTTCTTAATAGGAGTCGACTCATGAAAAACATTCTCGCAATCGCAGTTGCTACTGCACTGATCGCCCCAGCCGCTGCAATGGCTGAAACTACCCTGTACGGCAAGCTGCACGCTTCCGTTGGTACGGTTGAAAACGTAAGCGTAACAGGTGGCGTTGCTACCACTCTTGATGAAACTGCCGTCGAAAGCCATTCTTCACGTTTCGGTATCAAAGGTTCTACTGAACTGGATAATGGTCTGAGCGCTACTTACGGCCTCGAATATGGTCTAAATTTAGACGGTGATGCCGAGAACGCATCCACTGTCACTAATGCCGCTCCTTTCGTTGCACGTAACAATTTCGTTGGCGTGAAAGGTGGTTTCGGTGAAGTTCGCGTTGGTCGTCACGATACTCCAGCGAAATTGGCTACTGCTGGTTTAGACGCGTTCAGTGATAGCTACGGCGACATGTCAAAAATCATCGCGACTGACGGTCATCGTGTAAACAACGCTGTAGCGTACATCAATAAGTTTGGTCCAGTTGGCATTGCGGCTGCACACAGCACTGATCCAGTGCCGGTTACTGGTGTTGCTGGGTCGGGTGCGGATGCTGGTGACGGTGATGACAATGCAGTTAACACCGCTATGGCTAACTACAGCACTGGTCCTTTCTACGGTGCGCTTGGTTACACGGCTATCGACAACGTG
>JBEUIR010000435.1:0-2111 GCA_040415395.1 Candidatus Thiothrix namsaraevi | reverse complement strand
AGTGCGATCTTGGTTTTCGGCTCGAACAGGCTGCGTTCCATCACCAAATCAATGGCCAAACGCGGCTGATCAAGGCTGGCAAACTGACGAGTATCCGGTGGGGAATTACGCATTGCCACCGCCGACTTTTCAATGCCCCGAATCAATTGCAGGATACGCTTGTCCTCCATCCACGCCTGATCCGCGAGGTATTTGCGTAATTGTTCTGCCAGTTGCGCATTGGTGCGGAACACTTTTTCACCCGCTTCCAGCAGGAAATAGCCGATACGCGGCAAAAACTGGCGGTCATCGACTTCACGCAACGCCTCTTGCTGCAAGGCTGCGGTCGTCATGTTTTCCAGTGCCTGCTGGCGTTGCGGCGACATTAGGAATTCCCAGAAGGCATTGAAGCTGCGCCCCTGTTCGGAATCGCGGATGTAGTCCTGTTGCTCGAAAATCTCGTCCAGCAATTCGCCTTTGCGCTTGTCGCTGGTGGCAATCAGTTCACGCACTGCCTGATCGAGGGTGCGGAAGTTGTATTCAACTTGGCGAAAATCAGCCAGCAATTTACGCGCGGTGTCTTCGGCTTCAAACCAGCGTTCCTTGATGCGGGTCGGGTCAGCCGCCGCCACCAAGCCGGAGCGGATACGGGTAATCTGGCGTTCCAGCTCGGCTTTTTGTCTTTCCAACTCGGCGATTTTAACGGCGGGGTCTTGCTCGGCTTCCTGCACGATTTCCTGCAACAGGCGGTAGAGCGTCATCAGCCGCGATTCCGTGCCGACGAACTGGCGCGGTTGCAAGCCTTGCAACCATTCCACCGCTTTTTCCGCTCCCGGTGTCAAATCCAGTTGCGGAATGTCGCGACCTTGCACGTAATATTTGCGCAGGTAGGGGCTAGTGCCATTTGCCCAGTCATCGAGGTATTGGCGGGCAGTTTTGGGGAATGCGCCCTCCCCTTCGCGGTCACGCAGGTGGAACAGGTAGTCGTCCAGTTGAGTACTCACCTGATCAAACGGCAGCGAACGTTCGTTGGGTTTGATGAAAGTGGCGTACAAAAAACTGACGATCAGCGGGGCATGAGTTGCCGTCAGCAAACGCCAAGTGGTGTCGTGCTTGCGCAAGTAATCGAGGGTTGAATAATCCATCAGTGCCTATGCCGGAAACACGCCAGTGGAAATGTAACGGTCGCCCCGATCACAAATAATCGCCACGATGGTGGCATTCTCAACTTCTTTGGATAAACGCAACGCCGCTGCCACTGACCCGCCGGACGATACCCCGCAGAAAATCCCTTCTTCCGAAGCCAAGCGACGCATCGTGTCTTCTGCCTCCGGCTGGCTCATGTCGATTTCGCGGTCAACTTCATCGCGGTGGAAAATTTCCGGCAAATACTCCGGTGTCCAGCGACGGATACCGGGAATCTGATCCGTTTGCGTCGCCGGTTGCACCCCCACGATTTGCACGTCCGGGTTTTTGGATTTAAGGAAACGCCCCGTCCCCATAATCGTGCCGGTTGTACCCATGCTGCTGACAAAATGCGTCACCTGCCCATGGGTATCGCGCCAGATTTCGGGGCCAGTGGAATGGAAATGTGCCAGCGGATTATCTTCGTTGGCAAACTGGTTCAACACCTTGCCCTTGCCATCACGCTCCATTTGCAAGGCAAGGTCTCGCGCCCCTTCCATGCTGGCTGCCTTGCTGACAATGATCAATTCTGCTCCGTAGGCTTTCATGGAAGCGCGGCGTTCGGCACTCATGGTTTCGGGCATGATCAATACCATTTTGTAACCTTTAATCGCCGCTGCCATTGCCAACGCAATCCCAGTATTGCCGCTGGTCGCTTCAATCAGGGTGTCACCCGGTTGGATGTCACCACGCGCTTCGGCTCGCTGAATCATGCTCAATGCAGGGCGGTCTTTGACTGAACCCGCCGGATTATTGCCTTCCAGTTTGACGAGGATGGTGTTGGTGGTTTGCCCCGGCAAACGTTGCAAACGTACTAGCGGGGTATTGCCGATGAAATCTTCGATGGTGGGGTAATGCATATCCAGCGCTCTTGATTTTGTGTCGATGCAAAGAGCTTACCAGCCATCCCCCAGATTCGCTACCTGCTGGCGGATTTGGCTTGACCT
>JBEUIR010000434.1:0-2118 GCA_040415395.1 Candidatus Thiothrix namsaraevi | reverse complement strand
TTGGTGTTCTGATCAACCTTTATGGATAGTGTAGGACATTAGTGACCGAGGCGTCGCCTTACCTAGTATTAGCGGGGAAATTCAGTGTAATTCAGTACAATCCGAATTGACAAACCTGCCTGAGTCACCGATAATTCCGCGCTTTTCTACGGGCATCTGCCCAAGATCCTTGCCTCACCATTAATGGGAGGCTGTTTAACCCGAAAGGAAACTGTCATGAGACATTATGAAATTGTCTTTCTGGTCCACCCGGATCAGAGCGAACAAGTACCGGCAATGGTAGAGCGCTACCGTAGCATGGTGCAGGAAAGCGGTGGTGCTATTCACCGTCTGGAAGACTGGGGTCGTCGCCAATTGGCTTACCCTATCAATAAGCTGCATAAAGCACACTACGTGCTGATGAATATCGAATGCGGCGCGGAAACACTGGCTGAACTGGAAAGCATTTTCCGTTTCAACGACGCGGTTATCCGTAACGTCACCATGCGCATGGACAAGGCTGTCACTGAGCCATCCCCGTTGAGAAAAGACGCGGAAGGCAAGCCTGCTAGACGTATGCGTGAAGAAGTACTGTCTGATGATGATTCATCTGACGACGAATAATTACGGTTGATCTGGAGCTAATTTATGTCACGTCAATTCCGCCGCAAAAAATACTGCCGTTTCACGGCTGAAGGCATTACCGAGATTGATTACAAAGATCTCGACATCCTGAAAAGCTTTATTACCGAAACCGGTAAAATTGTACCTAGCCGCATTACAGGTACTAAAGCGATTTATCAGCGTCAACTGGCAACCGCTATTAAGCGTGCGCGTTTCCTCGCGTTGCTGCCATACACTGATCAGCACAAGTAAAAGGTGAGTACGATGCAAGTCATTCTTTTGAAAAAAGTGGAAAACCTCGGCACGCTAGGCGATGTCGTATCAGTACGCCCTGGTTATGCCCGCAACTTCCTGATTCCACAAAGCAAAGCCAAGATGGCGACTAAAGCCAATCTGGAAGCGTTTGAAGCCCGTCGTGTAGAACTGGAAGCCGAAGCCGAAGCGATTCTGGCAGCCGCACAAGCACGTCGTGACCAACTGTCTGAGTTGGTGTTGACTATCAAAGGCAAAGCCGGTAACGAAGGCAAGTTGTTTGGGTCAGTTTCCAATATCGAAATTGCCGAAGCGATTCAAGCCGCTGGTATTCAGATTGAACGCCGCGAAATCCGTATGCCGGATGGCGCACTGCGTCACTTGGGTGAGTTTGAAATCGGCGTACATCTGCACGCTGAAGTTGACACTACCATCAAGGTTGTGGTTGAAGCAGAATAATTTCTGATTTAACAACGTCTTGTGAAAAATGCCCTGTAGTGCTGAAAAGTTCTATGGGGCATTTTCATTTATCCACAGCTTTCCCACCGTTCTATCCCTAACGCTTGTCGCTGATTTTCGCTAAACTTAGCACATGGCAGACTCATACGAATCCCTCAAAATCCCCCCCCACTCCATCGAAGCCGAACAATCTGTTCTGGGCGGCTTGTTGCTGAGCGGGTTGGCTAACGACAGTACCGCGTGGGATACCATTGCGGATAAAATAACCGAAGGTGACTTTTACCGGCAAGATCACCGCCTCATTTTCCGCGCGATCGCCGACTTGGTGGAGGACAATAAACCGCTGGATTTGGTCACAGTGACGGAATGGCTCAAGCAGCGCAATGAACTGGAAAACGCCGGTGGTTTTGCTTACTTGGCAACGATGGCGAAAGATACTCCCAGCGCCGCCAATATTCGTGCCTATGCTGACATCGTGCGCGAAAAATCCGTGTTGCGCCAACTGATCAGCGTGGGAACCGGCATTGCTGATTCCGCTTTCACCGCCCAAGGTCGCCCCAGCAAAGAATTGCTAGATGAAGCCGAGCAAAAAGTTTTCAAAATCGCAGAGCAAGGCACAAAACAAGGGCAAGTGTTCAAGCCGCTGAAAAGTTTGCTCAAAGTTACCTTGGCGCATATCGAGGAATTAAGCAAACTCGACACCAATATTACCGGCGTTTCCACCGGCTATAGCCAATTGGATGAAATGACTTCAGGTTTGCAGAAGGGGGACTTGATCATCGTGGCGGGCAGGCCGTCCATGGG
>JBEUIR010000433.1:0-2120 GCA_040415395.1 Candidatus Thiothrix namsaraevi | reverse complement strand
CTACCCATGTAATCCCATTTGGCAATGTGGCAGAACCCTTACTGAAAGAACGAATGCTCGATACCAATGCAGGCGGGGAACTGTTTGGTAAGATTAAAGGCAAACGTGAAGAACCTATCGACTCGACTACGCTTTCCCATGCAATCACCAAGCTCTGTCGGCGAATCAACATAGAGCATTTCCAGCCAAAAGACATACGGCGCACTGCAAAAACGTTGATGGGCTTTGCAGGTATCAGCAAAGAAGCGCGTGACCGCTTCCAGAATCACGCATTAACCGACGTATCCAGCAAGCACTATGACCGCTACAATTACCTTGCAGAACACCGACAAACCAGCGCGGTATGGGATGTGTATTTGCAAAACATCCTTGCAGGTTCACCACAATCAAATGTGGTGCAGTTGCGGGTAGTCGGTGGGTAGATTTTCCCGCGTTTCGTTCATTTCGTTTCTTCTCGAAGTCGCCTATACTTGAAAGCTCAAGGGGAATACGTTTGTGAGGAAATTAATGATATGACCGCCTTAATGAGTTACCAAATCCCGACACAAGAGGATGCTGCATTAGCAGTGGAGAGCAGTCGCTTGTTAGCGGCTTGTATCGGTAAAGGGGAAAGTGCCTGTTTACGTCTCCATGATGGCAATGACGTAATGCAAGTGCCAGTCAAGGCTATACGCCTGTTGGTTGAAATTCTTGATGCTATGGCGCGTGGTGATGCGGTTTCTCTGATTCCCATACATCGGGAACTGACTACCCAAGAAGCCGCTAATATCCTGAATGTGTCACGTCCTTACTTAGTGAAGCTGATAGAAAGCGGTGAGATTCCATTTCACAAAAATGGTGTCCGGCGGAAAGTGCTGTTCAAGGATTTGATGGAATACAAGCAAAAACGTGATCGGGAAAGCATGGTTTTGCTGGATGAACTGACGGCAGAAGCGCAAGAACTGGACATGGGTTACTGATGATTGCAGGGCATAATTTTACGGTTTTGTATGATGCTTGTGTGCTTTATCCAGCGCCTTTGCGTGACTTGCTGGTGAGGCTGGCGCGAATGGATGTTTTTCAAGCGAAATGGACACACCAAATTCACGAAGAATGGATACGCAATGCCCTAAAGAACAATCCAAAGCTGACCCGTGAACGGCTGGGGGCGACTGCTAACAAGATGAATGAAGCAGTTATGGATTCACTGGTAACGAATTATGAGCCACTTATAGCGGGGCTAGAATTGCCAGATACGAACGATAGGCATGTATTGGCTGCTGCGATTAAGGGGCAAGCTGAAGTTATTGTGACGTTCAACCTGAAAGACTTCCCTCAGTCACATCTAAAGCCGTTCGACATTTGGGCGCAACACCCTGATGAATTTATTAGTCATCTGATAGACCTGTCGCCTGAAACCGTGTTGCTGGTGGCAAGGCAGCAACGGCTAAGCCTGAAAAATCCACCTCGAACAGTTGAAGAGTTTTTGGATACGCTATTACGCCAACAGTTACCCCGTACCGTGGCATTTTTGAAGCAACGCAAGGATTTGATTTAAGCATGGTACTTGAACACACTACCCCAGCGGGGCAAAGCGTTTTTTATGATCTATTTCCGGCTGCACAAGCGGCAAACCTGCTTATCCGTGCGCAATTGCTGGATGAACTGATTAAAGTTTTACAGTCACGTTTCAGCACACAAGCAGAGGCGGCGGCGGCTTTGGATGTGACACAAGCGCGAATCAGTGACCTATACCGTGGGAAAATCCAGCGGTTCACTGTGGATATGCTGATTAACCTACTGGCGCGTGTTGGGCGGTCTGTTGAAGTTAGCATGAAGGCGGCGGCATGACAGACGAAACGCGCTATGTGATGCAAAACAAAGATCGACCTATGACCACCATCATGCTGAATGCAACAGACTGGGAGGCATTCATAGGGGTGTTAGAGAATCCTCCTGAACCAAGTGCAGAACTGCAAAAGGCATGGTGTGCATACCATGCTGAAAAGGACGCTGACACGGAGTCCTAAAGTTTCTTCCAGCATCTAGCTCGACGGGGCGAAAAGCGGCGACCTTCAACCGCCTGATGCTGGATTCTTCTTTGAGGGTTAGCACGGTGAAGGTGTGTTAATGGATGACAT
>JBEUIR010000432.1:0-2124 GCA_040415395.1 Candidatus Thiothrix namsaraevi | reverse complement strand
CACCATACTGCCGCGAAACATGCAAGTCTCCAAAAAATAATTTGACAGCATACTACTGAGGCAGGTAATGAAACACAAGTGTTACACGAAAGGAGAACACCATGACAACCCCAACCCTCGGTACACCTGTACCTGACTTCACCTTAGCTGCTACTTCTGGCAAGACCTTGCCTTTGAGTTCCGTATCAATGCCAATACCGATGCGGGTATTACCCCCCACGTAGCCGGTATTCACGCTAGAAGCTTCGGTAGAATCTTCTACAAACCCATCACTTTCCTGCCCCAAATGTTGGGCTTGACTCATGACATCAGGGGGTACATTAGCTTCTGGCGCTGCACTGCCTTCTAAGGTTAGCGGGGCGGAAGGGGGCTGCGGAATCTGACCATACGACCCGTTATAGCCGCCGTCTCCTGCGAGAACAGTGGCAGAACAAAATAGTAATGGCAGAATAGCCCATTGGGGGGAAAGCGTTTTTTTGTTATTCATCGTTGTGTCTCTTTGTCTGCGTGCCTTTATTATTGGTATTGGGTCACATGGTAGCGGTCACTATATTCTGTATAGCGAACGCACCACAACATCTTCCGACGAACGTGGTCTCGTGCTATATCCCTAGCCAACAGACTGAAACTGCATTGATTTTGTGTTTTATGCCTGACGCTGGAAAGTCCTTCGTCTATACTCCCCACACTAAGAATGAAGCTGGAGTCTCAATGATCTTATGTTAAAAATAATACAAATCGTTCCGTTTTTCGGCATCGTACTGCTCATCTACTGGCTGGCAGTCAAAACTAGCTTATTTCCTGAGGGTTTGAACCACGTTTTATTTCACTTGCGCTTACCATCCGGTGCGCTATGGAAACCCACTTGGGGAGACATGATGGTATTACTTGGCGTGGTTTGTCTGTACGTTGAACTATTCAAATCCACCCGCACGTCAGAAACCACCATCGTCGATCACTTGCTCTCGACATTTGTACTAATTTTTTACCTGACTGCTTGGTTGATTTACCCCTGGGCAGGCAACTCAGTGTTCCTCATTCTGACAGGCATGGCATTTCTGGATGTCATTGCAGGTTTCACTATCACCATTTCAGCCGCACGCCGTGATCTAGCGATTGGTGGAAGATAATTATTTAAGCCATAATGCTTTAAGTATTTTTGAGAGAGAGGTGTTCATGCACACATTTATTGCCCGTTTGATGGTGCTGTCCACCCTGTCATTCAGTGCTTATGCCGAAGTTCCGCAATTTCCCGACGCCAGTATGCTTCCCCCTGAGATCAGCGCGACATCGAGCAGTGTCAGCACGACGAATACCACGACCGGTAACAGTGGAGCGGGCATTTACGTTTATCCACAAGCGGACACCACCAGCAATATTGGCAACAACACAGCGGTCAGCCCCACCGCCACGACTTACGGTTACACCTACCCGCCGAGCCAAACCAACAGCGGCTGGGGCAACCATTACAACTATGCCCAACCGTCTTATAACAACCCCTCGCAATATTTCTTGCCCAGCCCCATGCTCACGCCGCCGTCAGCACCGCCGATGATGATGCCTACTATCCCCAGCTTTACTTGGCCGAATATGGGCTATGGCTATCGCAACAACACAACGCCTTACAGCAATTGGACAGGCAACGCCGTCAACACGCAAATGCCTGCGCCGCCTACCGCCACACCCGCGCCCAATACCCAACAAATTGACGCACTCAATCAAAATCTCAGCAATCTGCGCCAACAACAAACCGACTTAGAAAATAAAACGCAGCAAACCCTGTCCGCTCACGAACAAATCATTGCCGACTTACGCAAACAACTCGAAACCGCCAGCCAAGGCAAAGGCAATCTCGAAAGCCAATTAACGGCATTACGGGGCGAACTCGCTGAAAGTGTCAAAAAAGCCGAGCTAGAAAGCTGCAAAGCCGAAAAAGACGAATTAGCGAGCAAAGTTTCCGACATGGATCAAAAAGTGTCTGCCATTGCCGAAGTATCCCAACAATTCGCCCAATTGCGCCAAAATTTTGCCACGCTTGAAACCGAAAAGCAGCAATTAGTGAGTGCTCTGGAAAGCGAAACCAAAGACACTGATGCTGATGGTATTCCCGACAAACTCGATAAA
>JBEUIR010000431.1:0-2124 GCA_040415395.1 Candidatus Thiothrix namsaraevi | reverse complement strand
GGTTACGGGTTTGTGAAAATACACCGTACAAATACTGGCGATTAACCAGTCAAAAGGGTGAGCATTAGGCAAAGCTTCAACGTTGGTTAAATCACTGAGTACCCAGCATGTTGCACCCAAATTGCTTAATTGTTCGGTAAGCAATTGTGCATGTAAGGCATTGTAGTGCATGACCAAACACCGGCTGCTTAAGCGTGTAGCACAGCTTGCACCTGCATTGGTGGTTTTGAAAGGGACTTCAAACCAAAACGTACTGCCTTCACCGAGTTTGCTTTCGACACCGATTATACCGCCCATCAGGTGTACCAGTTTGCGGCTGATCGCCAGCCCTAAGCCTGTGCCACTGCCATTGTGCTGATCGTAACGGTTAATTTGACTGAAGGCGTGAAATAGCGTGTGTTGTTTATCCAGCGGAATCCCGACGCCCGAATCCTGCACTTCAACGCGGATACCTTCTGCCATCTGTGTGGCAGGTAAGATGCGCAACACAATTTGCCCATGCTGCGTAAATTTAATCGCGTTACCCAATAGATTCATCAAAATTTGCCGCAAGCGTAAGGCATCGCCCCGCAAGCCGTTAGCGACACGTTTATCGACAATGCTAAACAGTTCGAGTTGTTTCTGATTGGCGATGACCCCCAGTGTTTCAATCACGCTGGGCAAGGTTTCGCTGAGTTTGAAGTCTTCTTCCAATAATTCCAGCTTGCCTGCATCGAGCCGGGAAATATCGAGGATGTCATTAATAATCCCCAACAGGGATTGGGCAGAATGCAAGGTCATTTCGACCTGACGCCGCTGATTTTGATCCAATTCGGTGTCTTGCAGCAAGGTTGTCATGCCGATAATGCCATTCATCGGCGTGCGGATTTCATGGCTCATGGCAGCCAGAAACGCGCTTTTGGAGCGGCTGGCGGAGAGTGCCTGATCGCGTGCTTCCACCAGTTCGCGGGTACGTTCGGCAATGGTTTCTTCCAGAGAATCCGCTTGCGCCCGCAGTTCTAGGTTAGCCTGATACAGTGCTAGACTTTTGCTTTCCAGCAATTGTTCAGCCTGTTTGCGGGCGGCACGTTCGCGTTCCAGACGGCGTTGTAAACGGGCTACCTCGTCGCTCATTAGGCAGACATCCGCGTGATGTGGAATTCAACATGAGTCCCTTGCCCAGCGGAGCAGTCGACCATTTCAGTCTGTGCGGTCACTTGATAATGCGAGAGGCAGCCTGCAATTAAGCCTTCCGCTAACGTCGCAAACGGGTGTTTCGAGCGGTAAATCATGATTAGTTTGTGTTCGCCTTCGCGCACGGTTTCAAAGGTGGGTAATTCTGCATCGGGGTAGAGTTTGCGTACTTCAACATGTACGTGGTTTTCGATGGAATCGAGAAAGTCGAATGCATCGGGAGCGGCAGCAAAAAAGCTGGGGTAGAGCACCACAAAACGCCCGAATAAATAACGTCCAAACGCTTTGACCAATTCAGGTATCGGCATTCCTGTTTTTATGGAAAGCTGTTGCACTAGGGTGACTATTTCAGAATGCGGGTAAGTCCCGACAGCGGTGTACACACCACCAGAGGGCAGGTCGGCTGCGTCAATAATATCATCCACCGTATCAGCGGAAAAAGTTTGTTCAACCATTTCCAGAAACTCGGTAAACACTAAACCTTTCATGCGTTATTCCTATTGTTATTGGGCTGGTTTGGTTGTGTGGTGTATTTAAGCAATGGCAGCTTGTTGCTTGAGCCAATTCAGTACCTGGGCAAACTCTTCACGGAGTTGGGTGAGGTGTGCAGACGCGCTTGGTTGATCCTGATGATCTTTGTATTCTTCCAGTAAGCGGGTGAGTTCCGCTAAGGTAAAAGCACCCAGAATCTTGCTGCTGGATTTGAGTTTGTGGCAGATTGTGCCGACTTGTGCGCTGTCTTGGGTGTCAACGCATTGTTGTAGGATCTCTAGCGCACTCTCGGTATCCGAGATGAAAAATTCAACTATTTCCCCGAATTCATCCGCCATGATTTCTTGAAGTTCTGCGTAGGTTGCCGCATCAATAGGGCTATGTGTAGTCATGTTTGTACCTCAACCGCTAGGTTGTGCTAAGCCGGTAGTGGCAGAATGCACCACTTACCGGAATTGT
>JBEUIR010000430.1:0-2131 GCA_040415395.1 Candidatus Thiothrix namsaraevi | reverse complement strand
CGCCGAAGTGCTAGTGAAATCTTTCCAGCCGGTGAAAAAAGGCGAGGTATTGCTGCGGCTGGACGACAGCAATGTCCGGCTGGCGGTGCAGCAAGCGCAAACCGCCGTCACCCTTGCACAAGAACAAGCCCAATCCGCCCAAGCACAATCCCGCGCCAGCAAGGCACAAGCGGATGCCAGCCGTCAGGAACAGGCCAACGCCGCCCTCGACAACCAACGCAACCAGGTGCTGAGCGACAAGGGGCTGATTGCCCGTGAAGATGCCGACAATACCCGCTTCAAGCTGAAGGAAGCACAGGCTGCTGCCGCCGCCGCCAATGCCACCATTGACTCGGTGCAGGCCAGCGGCGCACAGGCTTCCACCCAAATCCAGACAGCGCGGCTGAAACTGGCGCAGGCACAACTGGATTTGTCCCACAGTGTGATTACCGCGCCTGCCGATGGCGTGCTGGGCGAAGTCAGCATCCAGCCCGGTGATTTCGTCAGCATCGGCGAAGACCTGTTCCCGATGGTGGACAGCAGCAGCGTCTGGGTTGCCGCCAATTTCAAGGAAACCGATCTGCAACACCTCCGCCCCGGCCAACCCGTCAGCATTGATCTGGACATGTACCCCAAACAACGCTATCAGGGTGAAGTGGAATCGGTCAGCCCCGCCAGTGGTGCGTCTTTCTCGCTGATCCCGGCGCAGAACGCCACCGGCAACTGGGTCAAGGTCACACAGCGTTTTCCGGTGCGTATCCGCATCCTCAACCCTGACGGCAAGTTGCCATTGCGGCTGGGCGCGAGCGCGAGTGCCACCATTGACACCACTTCCCCGCCGCCTGCCAAGGATTCCCCCTGATGGACGCTGCCAACAACACAGGTATCGCCAAACCCGGCGTATCGCGTGGCCTGATTGCCATCACGGTCATGCTGACCACCATCATGGTGATCCTCGACATGACCATTATCAACGTGGCACTGCCGGACATGATGGGCGCACTCGGCGCAACTTCCGACCAGATTACGTGGGTGTTGACCAGCTACATTGTGGTGGAAGCCATCATGATTCCGCTGACCGGCTTTCTGGTGACGCGGGTCGGGCGCAAGCGGCTGATGCTGGTGAGTGTGGCGGGTTTTGTCATCGCTTCGGCACTGTGCGGGCAGGCCGACAGTTTGGCGGAAATGATTGCCTTCCGCCTGTTGCAGGGGTTGTTTGGCGCGTCGGTCGTGCCACTGTCACAGTCGGTGATGGTGGACGCCTTCCCCAAGGAAGAACGCGGGCAGGCGATGGCGCTGTGGGGCACCGGCATTATGCTGGGACCGATACTGGGGCCGACGCTGGGCGGTTATATCACCGAACATCTGGGCTGGCGCTGGGTGTTTTACATCAACTTGCCGGTCGGCATCCTCAACCTGCTGATGGTGTGGACGCTGCTGCAAGCCGAGACGGGGCGCAAGGTCAGCGGCGACTGGCTGGGGGCGGCGTTCATGGTGGTCGGCATTGGCAGCCTGCAACTGCTGTTGGATCAGGGCAACCAGAAAAACTGGTTTGATTCCGGGCTGATCCAGATGCTGGCGGTGATCAGCGTGCTGACGCTGGGTTATTTCGTGATCCGCTCGTGGAACCGGCCTGACAGTATCGTCAAGCTGCAACTGCTGCAAGACCGCAATCTGGCGACGGCCTGTCTCATGATGTTTGTCTTCGGGCTGGGGATGTTCGGCACGATTGCGCTGCAACCGATGATGCTGGAAAACCTGTTCCACTATAACGCCGAAACCACCGGGCTGGTGATGGCTCCACGCGGGCTGGCGTCGATGGCGGGCATGTTCTTGGTGTCACGCCTGATCAACCGGGTGGATTTGCGCCTGATTATCCTCACCGGCTTTGCGTTTTCCGCCACCGGCACTTGGCTGCTGACCCAAAAAAGCCTGCAAGCGGCGGAAGCGGATTTCATCTGGAATGGCATCGTGCAAGGTTTCGGGCTGGGGATGATCTTCGTGCCACTGTCCACCCTCGCTTACGAAACCCTTAGCAAGGCGCAAACCAGCCAAGCGGCAGGCATTTACAACCTGTCGCGCACCATCGGCAGTTCGGTGGGGATTTCGGTGGCGACGCAACCACAATTACCCCGCCAGTTTGCGGCTGGAA
>JBEUIR010000429.1:0-2143 GCA_040415395.1 Candidatus Thiothrix namsaraevi | reverse complement strand
GCGCAAGCTGAACCCGATTTTGTCGGGCAGGGTGAAATTCATACGGTGTTGGAGGATTTGCGCAGTATTCGCGTCCAACGCATTCAACATTATGTTCATGCCAATTGGAAACAGGATGCACTGGCAACGTTGCCCTTGCCTGATCAGATTGATTCGGGTGAGCTGTTTAACCAAGTGGTGGATCAGCATGAGCGGGTGATGACCCATTTGCCTTATGCCACCTTGAGTCAGCGCGAGAAACAAATTGGGGATCGGATTTTGGATGCCTCCAGACAGCGCATTATCCGTGAAGTGCGCTTGCGTTCGCGTCACTACGAACAAGTGGCTGAAAAAGAGCGCCAGCGTTGGTCATGGGTCAATCAGACCGGGGGCGCTTTGGTGCATATATCCACCATTTTGCTGTTGGCTTCCCTCATGTTTTACCTGCTACGCTTTGCGCTTGATCTGTTGGGAATTGGTAATTTGCTGAATGCCGACACCTTGGTTGGCAATATTATGGGAAGTATGCTGTTGTTGGGCATCACCGGGGTGACGCTGCTTCAGTTTGTGCCGTGGGGCATGAAAAAACTGTTACTGAAGCAGCTTGAACTCGACAATACGGTCAGTGTTTTGAAGTCTTCTTCCTGAATAACGCCAGTGCGGGAAACAGCAGGGCTAACCAACCCCCTTCCAGTGCGCCAGCACCACCCGGATAGCTGGCACGTGGGTCACTGGGTGGTGTGATCGGTGCTTGTGCATACGGTGGCGGGGCAAATTGCTGTATCCAACTGGCGTAATTGGCAACACGGGTATAAATGCCGTATTTCCCCGGCATCGCGCAACCTTCCCCTTGGCTGACAATGCCCACCTGGCGGTAAACCCCATTTTGTTGCACTAGTAAGGGACCGCCACTATCACCGACGCAGGCATCCCGTCCACCTTGCGGGTAGCCTGCACACAACATGCTGGATTGAATTTTGCCACCGTAAGCGTTTGGGGCATTGCAGATTTCATTGGGGACAATTGGTACGGTGACTTGATGCATTTGCGTGGGGTAATTGCCGGGATAGCCGTTATTCGCCTTGGCAGTGCGTGCGCCCCAGCCAACCACGGTCGCGGCAGTGCCGGGTGGAGGATTATCGGCGTACACGGGCATGGTCGCACCTTCCAAGGGGGCTGCCAGCATCAGTAACGCTAGATCATTCGCGCCATTGCTCATATTGTAATGGGGGTGAACCACAATACGCTGGATTTGCATGTGCCGCCCATTCGGTGAATCTAACCCGGTTGCCCCTGAAAAAGTCACCAAGTCGGGCGTGCCGTATTCATAATACAAGCCTTCCGCCTCGCCCCTGATACAATGCGCGGCAGTCAGCACCCACATCGGGTGAATCAAATTACCACCGCAGAGTATTTGCCCATCGCGGGTGGTTTTGATGGCAACGACCGAGGGCCAAGCGTTTTGCCCAACGGGATTCCCGCCGACAATGCGCATGGTCAACTCGTTAGCGTTGAGTGTTTGCAGCGGCATGAGTGCTAGAAGTAGCAGCCCCAATAATTTGTACATTATAAATCCCCTGTGACGTTATCATTTTGCCCACTGATTACGACCACGGGATTTTAAAAAATACTGCATTAAGGATGAAAAAATTTATGAGTTTTATTTTAGTAACAGGCAATGCCACGCTGGATATTGTCAATGTGGTTGATCATTACCCACAAGAAGACGAGGAAATGCGTGCGGTGCAGCAGTGGCGCGAGACGGGTGGTAATGCGGCGAATGTGGCGCAAGTACTGGCAGCTCACTTGCACCGCTGTGATTTTTGCGGATTAATTGCCCAAGATAGTGATGGTGATCACATTTTTAGCGCATTGGGTGAAAAATCCATCGGTTTGGAATACGCGGTGCGTCAAACGGGTAAATCCCCCGTGTCTTACATCACTCTGAATCAGCAAAATGGCAGTCGCACGATTGTGCATCACCGCGATTTGGTGGAATTGGCGGCGGCGGATTTTTGCCGGATTCCGGTATCACATTACGATTGGCTGCACTTTGAAGGGCGCAATGTGGCTGAACTCGCTGCGATGCTGGCTTATGCCCATGACAATATTTTCGACCAACCAGTATCGCTGGAAATCGAAAAAGTGCGGGATGGCTTGGAGG
>JBEUIR010000428.1:0-2144 GCA_040415395.1 Candidatus Thiothrix namsaraevi | reverse complement strand
CAAATAACGTGTTCATTATCACAGAATTCACACAATAACTTGATCATAATTCACCACAAGCAGCCAAGAGTATTCATTACCAACGACTGCGGGGCTTCACTATTAAAAGGGGTTTTGTTATGTTTAAAGTAATTGTAGCGGCTGTTTTATTCATGGCTGCATCCGCCAGCATCGCTGATACCGCGACCACATCTATTGACGTTGCCAGCAGCGCCAAGATTCCGGTCATTATCAAAAATGAACCGATTAATGCCACCATGTGCCGTTTGCACTTTGAAGATGGCAGCCAAAAAGAAGTGGCGTGCAATGCTACCGAGGCACGTCACGCCATTCCCCGCTGATCAGACCATCCAACGTCCATTGCCCAATTCGATACCGAATCAAGCGCAAGGTAGGAAAGCCGATCGCGGCGGTCATGCGCCGCACCTGCCGATTACGCCCTTCACTGATGGTAATTTCTAACCACGTATCGGGAATGCTTTGGCGCACTCGAATCGGTGGCACACGCGCCCACAGACCGGGCGGCTCAGCCATCACGCGCACCTCCGCCGGGCGGGTCATGCCATCTTTCAAGCGAATACCTTGGCGTAGGGGCTGCAAAGCGGCATCGGTTGGCGCACCTTCGACTTGCACCCAATAGGTTTTGCTGGTTTTGTGTTTAGGGTCGGCAATGCGGTGTTGCAAACTGCCATCATCGGTTAACAGCAGCAAGCCTTCGCTATCGCGATCGAGACGCCCGGCGGTGTAAACATCCGGCACGGGAATGTAGTCGGCGAGTGTCGCCCTGCCTTCCTGATCGGTAAATTGGCAGAGTACGTCAAACGGTTTGTTGAATAAAATAATGCGGGGCATAACAACACTGGTAAATCCATGACACCAGTATCATAGCAACATTATGCCCCGCCCGCCCCTTTGCCCTTCCTTATCCCTTGTGATGCAAGGCTTGCATGACTTGCTTATTGCGGATTTCCAGCCTAACTTTGCCATCACCTAAATCGTTGAGCGTGGCTTCGTCAGTCTCACGCTGCCACAATACACTCGTGGCTTTTGCCTCATCGGGCTTGCCAAACAAATTCAGAATTTTCTTGCCGTGTACGCGGTACAACGCTTCGTAATCGCCGGTCGTATTCAGTTGCAATTCCAAACTGCATAACTGGTCTTCCACAAAAACGGCTTTGAGAAAACTGAGGTTTTCATTCCATAACTTACCGACACTGCCATTGGCTAGCGTGGCAGAGCATTCTTCCAAACGGTAAGCTTTGCGCTTGTCACCCAAGCCAGTTTTACCGGGTTTGCATTGCATCGGTTTATCAAGTAACGCTTGCAATTGCTTGACTGCCTCTGGACGTTTTTCACCCAGCTTCACAGTATCCAAGCCATAACGGTCAATCGACGTGTCATCGGGTGCGGATAGCATATCTTGTTCCAGCCGATCACATCCCGCCACGGCGAACAGGAGCAACGCTGATAGACAGTAATGAATTATTTTCACAGTAGCCCTCATTGCTGTGGAGGAAAAATACCTCCCCGTCTGGTGGCGGGGAGGAAGATTGTCGGAGGAGTCCACGACTTGATACAAGAGTATCAACGCCTGTATCACCGATTATGACCGATGATTATTTAAAATGTTCAACGCAACTGGAATATTCAGGAAATTGGCTAGAAGTCGCGGTGACAGAAACAATTGTGGCGGCACTAAGGCCGCCACATACTGTCACTGTACCTACCCGTTATTAATCAGCGATCAGGCGAATGTGGTTATTGATCTGATCAACCATGTTATGCGCTTTGATTTGACCATTTGCCAATTTATTAGAGAAGCTTACTGCTTCACGTTGTGATGGTACGCCAGCAACAGGGGTAGAAGACCAATACGCATACACAAACACGCGACCATCGGTATCACTGCTGTCGAATGCCGTACTACCTAAATCACTGTAAATATAAGGCGCAGCGGTCTTACTACTATCCAGCAATCCTAACAATTCAGCCGACGTGGGTAAGCGCCAAGTCGTTTTATTACATAAGCCCTTACCGGAGTTCATAGCATTAACTGCCTTGACATAAGCATCTGTGTTGCACTTAGTCAGGGTCGAGCCTGTCCCTGAACATGAGCTGGCAGCTACTGTCGCATTAGAAATAGC
>JBEUIR010000427.1:0-2146 GCA_040415395.1 Candidatus Thiothrix namsaraevi | reverse complement strand
TACTGAACGGATGCTGGTCGACTTCGGCAAATCCTCCATGCTCGACAAAGCCCGTCAGCAACCCGATAAAGTCAAAATGGTGCTGGAAAAAGTCAAAACCGATGGTCTAGCCACCACCATTGAAGCCGTACAATCCAAATTAGCCCAACCCATCCCCTTGGGCTACTGCAACGTCGGTACAGTCGTTGAAGCCGGTAAAAACGTCGATGGCTTCAAAGCCGGAGACCGCGTAGTCTCCAACGGCTCACATGCCGACATCGTGCGTGTCCCCAAGAACCTGTGCGCCAAAATCCCCGATAATGTAGACGACGAAGCCGCCGCTTTCACCGTCATAGCCAGCATCGGCTTACAAGGTATCCGCCTCGCCGCTCCCACCATCGGTGAAAGTATTGTAGTCACAGGTGTTGGTCTGATTGGGCTACTCACCGTGCAAATGCTCCGCGCCCACGGTTGCCGCGTCTTAGCCATCGACTATGACCCAGCCAAACTCGACCTTGCCAAACAATTCGGTGCGGACACTTGCAACCCTGGCAATGGCGAAGATCCCATCGCGGCGGGTATGGCGTTCAGTCGTGGCAAAGGTGTCGATGCTGTCATTATTACCGCATCCACCAAATCCAACGATCCTGTCACCCAAGCAGCGCGAATGTCCCGCAAACGCGGGCGTATTATTCTGGTGGGTGTCACCGGTCTGGAACTCAGCCGTGCCGACTTCTACGACAAAGAACTCAGCTTCCAAGTCTCCTGCGCCTACGGCCCCGGTCGCTATGACCCCAACTACGAAGACAAAGGGCAAGATTATCCGCTTGCCTATGTTCGCTGGACAGAACAACGCAACTTTGAAGCCATCCTCGACATGATGGCAAGCGGTCAACTCAATGTTAAGCCGCTCATCAGCCACCGCTTCAAATTTGAAAATGCCCCCGCTGCCTATGACCTGCTGACCAGTGACAAATCAGCCCTGGGCATCTTGCTACAATACGAAAGCCCGGTTGAAAGCCGTCTGCAAAGCACGGTCAAACTCAACAGCGACAGCCGCTTTAACCCCCAAAAAGCCGTCATGAGCTTTATTGGTGCAGGCAATTACGCCTCACGTATGCTCATCCCCGCCTTCAAAGCAGCAGGCGCACAATTCAATAGCATCGTCACCTCTGGCGGTGTTAACGGCGTTATCCACGGTGAAAAAGCAGGCTTTGCTGAAGCCTCCACCGACATCGAAGCCATGCTGGCAGACACCAACACCAATACCGTTGCCATTGTCACCCGCCACAACACCCATGCCCGCTTTGTCGCTCAAACCCTCAAAGCAGGCAAACACGCCTTTGTCGAAAAACCCTTAGCCATCACCCTAGAAGAACTTCAGGAAGTAGAAACGGCTTATCATGAAGCCCATCAAGCCGGGCGAAAACCTCACCTGATGGTCGGCTTCAACCGCCGCTTCTCCCCACAAATCCAGAAAATGAAGGAATTGCTGGATAGCATCAACCAACCCAAGTCTTTCATGATGACCATGAATGCAGGTGCTATCCCCGCCGATCACTGGACACAAGACCTGCAAGTCGGTGGTGGGCGCATTATCGGTGAAGCCTGTCACCACATTGACCTGATGCGCTATCTGGCTGGCAGCGAGATCGTTTCCGTACAAGCACGCCGTATGGGTGATGCCCCCGGTGTTGCCGTCACCGAAGACAAAGCCGCTTTCATCCTCGGCTTTGCTGACGGCTCTTTCGGCACGATCAACTACCTTGCCAACGGCGCAGCCAGCTTCCCCAAAGAGCGCATCGAAGCCTTTGCTGCTGGGCGTGTATTGCAACTCGACAACTTCATCAAACTCAAAGGCTACGGTTGGTCAAACTTCAAAAAGATGAATCTGTGGAAACAGGACAAAGGTCAAAACGCCTGTGCTGCCGCGTTCCTAAACGCCATTGAATCCGGGCAGGCTACACCAATCCCAGCAGCAGAGATTTTTGAAGTCGCCCGTATCACCATCGAAGCCACTGAACAACTACGCAATCAGTGAACTCACAAATGAGCAAAGTCCGTACCATGCTGGCGTTGGGCATTCCCAACTTGGCACGGGTTTTGGGTTATCGCTTAGGCGTAAAACTGGGCATCAACCCAGTCAGACGCATACAAGCAAACCTGC
>JBEUIR010000426.1:0-2149 GCA_040415395.1 Candidatus Thiothrix namsaraevi | reverse complement strand
CATGCCCGTTCCCGTGCCAAGTGTCTGGCAAGCGACCAGCAAAAAGCAGGACAGTAGCAGTAAGATGCTGGATTTATTCATGATTTCCAAAGAATACATACCCCAAATCAATCCCGCTTTCCTCAAACGGCGGTATCCGCGCTGCCTTAACCTGTTCCGCCGTGGCGCATTCCACTGAAAACACCACATGATAATGTTCCCCCACCAATTGATAAGCAATCAGGGTGCGATCTTCCGGCGAAATGACCCAGTAAAACGGTACTTGGTAACGTTGCAGTGCCATGAAGTTGGTGAACAGGTCTTTGCGTTCATGCCCCGGTGAAGTGATTTCGCACACCCAATCGGGCAAGGTTTCCATGATACCGGTTGGACGGGCGGGGACGCGCTCTTTACGCCACCCCGCCAAATCGTGAGTAGGGCAATGGTTGTCGGTATAGCGAACACTGATTTCAGTCATGATCCACCAGCCACCGCTGCCACTTTTACGCTTGAAGGGCAGGGTTTCATCTGACAAACCCGATTGCACCAGCGCATGTTCCGAGCGTGCCATTGGGCGTTTAATCAGTTCCCCGTTCATCAATTCGATGCGTTCTACACTGGCAGCAAGCAAGTCTTCGACGGTTTTGAGTTTTAGGGCTTCCACGGCGGGTTTCCTATTGGTGATTTCCATCAAATCTAGCACGGTATTGATATATGGCGAAAGTGCTAAAATAAATTAACACTTTTTCATGAAATCACTCATAATTATGAATGATTTTGCGATAGCTGACAGGCATTCGGGCGGGAGAACCACAACATGATTACAATCCTTCAAGAAATACTCTTAGATTTTCAAGATCTTGAGCTGTTCTCCGGCATACCGCGCCGTTTGGATGTCACACCCGTTCAAGGCAAGGCTACGGTCTGCATCGGCGTGCGTCGCAGCGGTAAATCAACCTTCATGTCGCAATTGATACAAAAACTGCTAGATGGCGGTGTATCGCGCCAGAATATCCTCTACCTGAACTTTTTCGATGACCGTCTGCACGGGCTTCAGCAAAGCGGCTTGGGCGTGATTTTGGATGCGTATTACGCACTTTATCCTGCCAAGAAAAACAGCGAAAAGGTGTACTGTTTTTTCGACGAAATTCAGGCGATTGAGGGCTGGGAGCCGTTTGTGGATCGCTTGATGCGTACCGAAAACTGCGAGGTATACATCACAGGTTCGTCAGCGCGGATGCTTTCCAAGGAAATCGCTACCCAAATGCGTGGCAGAGCGTTGTCATGGGAGGTGTTCCCGTTTTCTTTCCGCGAATATCTGGATTATCTGGGGGTGGAGGCGGGTGATGGGCAGCTTTCTACCAAACAGCGCTTGTTCGTACAAAATGCTTTCGAGCAATATTGGGCGGCGGGTGGTTTCCCCGAAGTCGCGGGTTTGGAGCGGCGCTTGCGGGTCAAGATTCATCAGGAATATTTCCATGCGGTGCTATTCCGTGATTTGGTGGAACGCCATGATATTTCCCACCCCAAAGCGGTGACGGATTTGGCGCATTGGCTGATCGACAATACCGCCTCCTTGTATTCCTTGAACAAGCTGACCGGCTATTTGAAAGCCTTGGGGCATAAAGCACCCGCGTCAGCAGTGGCTGATTACTTGGAATGGTTTGAAGATGCCTATTTTCTGTTTACCGTGCGCCTGTTTGATGCTTCGCTGAGCCGGGCGAACGCTAACCCGAAAAAGATTTATTGTATCGACCATGCCATGGTCACGTCGGTCGCATCGGGGATTTTGGTTAATGCGGGGCATTTGCTCGAAAATCTGGTGTTCATCACGCTGCGCCGCCTGACACCGGATATTTTCTACTATAAAACCAAAGGTGGGCGCGAAGTGGATTTCATTGCCCAGTGGCAAGACCATCCTCGGCTATTGGTGCAAGTGTGTGAATCGCTGGCAAGCCCGACCACCCGCAAGCGTGAAATCGCGGCATTGGAAGAGGCAATGGTGGAATTGAATTTGCCCAGGGGTATTATCGTGACGCGCCATGAAGAGGAACGCATCGTGCTTGACGCTGGCACTATCGACGTCATTCCCGCATGGCGTTTCCTATTGTATAACCCCCCGTTTTGTACTAAACAATAGGCAGCCGAAAAATAATGCGGGGGACGCATG
>JBEUIR010000425.1:0-2159 GCA_040415395.1 Candidatus Thiothrix namsaraevi | reverse complement strand
CAGGAAATGGTCATCGGCATGGCGCACCGTGGGCGTTTGAATGTGCTGGTGAATGTATTGGGTAAAGCGCCCGGTTTGTTGTTCGGTGAGTTTGAAGGCAAGTATTCCTACAGCGGTCGGACAGGCGACGTGAAATACCACATGGGTTACGCCTCTGACATGATGACGCCGGGCGGCACGTTACACGTGGCGATGGCATTTAACCCGTCGCATCTGGAAATCGTCGGGCCGGTGGTGGAAGGTGCAGTACGTGCGCGTCAAGACCGTTGGCCAGAAGGTGGTGACGATAAAATTGTGCCGGTGGTATTGCACGGTGATGCAGCATTCGCAGGGCAGGGCGTTAACATGGAAATGCTGCAAATGGCAGATACCCGTGGCTATCGTACTGCCGGTACGGTGCATATTGTGATTAACAACCAAGTGGGTTTCACCACCAGTGCGGCGGCGGATGCACGTTCCACCTTCTATTGCACTGACATCGCTAAGATGGTTGATTCGCCGGTATTCCACGTCAACGGTGATGACCCGGAAGCGGTGTTGCTGGTGACGCAAGTCGCGATGGATTACCGCGCTACCTTCAAGAAAGATGTGGTGATTGATCTGGTGTGCTACCGCCGCCACGGTCATAACGAAGCGGATGAGCCATCAGCGACCCAGCCGGTGATGTACCGCAAGATCCGTGCGATGCCCACTACGCGCGAACGTTACGCCCAGCAATTGGTTGCAGAAGGCGCTATCAGTGCCGAAGACGCGCAGGCACGGGTGCAACGTTGCCGCCAGCAACTCACCGAAGGTGCGCCAACCGTGCCGCATTTGCTTGAAAAAGGGCAAGTCGAAAATCCGCATCCGGTTAAGTGGAAGCGTTTTGTTGGTGGTAAGTGGGATATGCCGACCGATACCACCATCGACGCGGCAACCGTGCGTAACTTGGGTGAAAAACTCACGATTTACCCGGAAGGTTTCAAACTGAACTCCCGTGTGGCGCGTATTGTGGCTGACCGTAAGAAAATGGCGGCTGGCGAACAGTTAATGGACTGGGGCTTCTGTGAAAATCTGGCTTACGCAAGCTTGATTGATGAAGGCTACCCGGTGCGTTTGTCAGGTGAAGATTGTGGGCGTGGTACCTTCTTTCACCGTCATGCGGTCTTCCATGAGCAGGAAACCGGCGAAACTTACGTGCCATTGCAACACCTCTCCCCAGCGCAAATGCCATTTGTGGTCATCGACTCACTGTTATCAGAAGAGGCGGTACTGGGCTTTGAATACGGTTACGCCACGACTGAAGCCAATACCCTGACCATTTGGGAGGCGCAATTCGGTGACTTTGCGAACTGTGCGCAAGTCGTTATCGACCAGTTCATCAGTTCTGGTGAACAGAAATGGGGCTTGTTGTGCGGTTTAGTGATGTTGTTGCCACACGGTTTTGAAGGGCAAGGCCCCGAACATTCCTCGGCGCGGTTGGAACGATACTTGCAACTGTGTGCACAAAACAATATGCAGGTGTGTGTGCCAAGTACGCCTGCCCAGGCATTCCACATGCTGCGGCGGCAGATGGTGCGTGATTACCGTACCCCGCTGATCGTGATGACCCCGAAAAGCCTGCTCCGTCACCCGCTGGCAGTGAACCGCATGGAAGACATCACCGAGCGTGGTTTCCAGAATGTCATCGACGAAATGGATGCGCTCGACCCGTTGAAGGTGACGCGCTTGGTCATGTGCAGCGGTAAAGTTTACTACGACTTGCTGGAACAGCGTCGTAAAGCGGGCTTGGAACATGTCGCGATTGTGCGGGTTGAGCAATTGTACCCATTCCCGGAAGCGGATATGAATGCCATGCTGGATCGTTACCCGAACGTCGCGGTGAATGTGTGGTGTCAGGAAGAACCATTGAATCAAGGTGCATGGTTGAGCATCCAACCCTCCTTGCGCACAGTGTTGGGTGGGACGGCACGTTTGGATGTGTCGAGTCGCCCGGCATCGGCGTCACCGGCTGTGGGTAGCGCTAACGTTCATGCTGCACAGCAGCAAGAATTGGTGGATAATGCCCTAGGAGTTACCTTGGGAGTTACTGTGTCATGAAAGAAGGAAACGTTATGCCGCTGTTGAAGCATTACCATGATGCCATTAGGGAGGGTGTGATCCAGCAGGATCCTGCACAA
>JBEUIR010000424.1:0-2176 GCA_040415395.1 Candidatus Thiothrix namsaraevi | reverse complement strand
AGCGCACATCGCCGAGCTTCTCATAGACCGGGAGTGTTTCATTCAATGTGTTGAGAGCGTCGTCGAGTTGCCCCCGCGCTTGCAGGATGTCGGCGATCTGACCCATCGTCACCGCTTTGGAGCGCACATCGCCGAGCTTCTCAAACAAGGGGAGAACTTGTTCCTGATAGAGTGCCAGGGCTTCGCTTATCTTGCCTTGCTGTATCAGTAAATTACCGTAATTGAATAATGTTGCAGATTTTTCGCGCAGAATGGATTCATCCAAACCCTCATCCAAATCCGGCAACAAGGCAACAGCTCGTTCAAAGTGCTGGCAGGCTTCGCTACGCCCCAGACGTTGTTCCGCACGGGCAAGCTGAGTCAGCATTCTGAAATCTTCACCCAGTCTCAGAACTAGCTGACACAGGGCTTCGGCTTCGCGGTAGCGATTGTGTGGATGCAACATATTAGCGGCGGTGCTATAGCCTACTTCCACCGCAATACCTTGCTCCTGCCCCAGCACTGCCAGCCGCACGATTTCCAGACTCCACGCTTCCGACCTGCCATCTTTGGTCGCGTCAAACAAATATTGGCTGGCTTTGGCGGCGAGTGGCTGGCGTTCGGTGACATCGAGGGTTTCGGCGAGCGCACTGTCGAGCAGGTTGGAGACGAAGTAGTGCTCGCCGTCGGGCGTGGGGGTGATTTCCACCAGCCCGACGCGGGCGGCGGTTTGCAGGTGTTGTGCGGTTTGTGGGTCATCGCTCAGAGCTTCGATGGCGGCAAGCACCACGGGCAAGCGGTAGAGCGCGGCACAGGCAAGCGTATGGCGCACGGCGGATGTTTGCGCGTCCACCAATTCGCTGATCAGCACGTCTTCGCGGAATCGCGCCTCTTCCTGTTCCAGCTTGTCGAGCAAGGCACTGACCGGCAGGCTGCGCTCTTGCAGCACGCCATGCAGCCATTCCAGCAAACGCGGATTGCCCGCCGCCACTTCCACCGCCCGCAAGCGCAAGGCGTTTTCCACATCTTTATCCTGCCCATTGCCCGTGGTGACAGGCAACAAGCCCGGCAATTGTGCCAGCTTTTTCTTCAGGTCGGCAGCGTGCAAGGTTTGCGGGTTCTCGCTATGCAAGCGGCACGGGCGCGGCACTGGCACAGCAAAGCGGCTGGTGACAATCACCCGCGTGTCACTCTGGCTGTCGTGGATGGCTTGCAACACGGTATGCAGCACCGCCAGACTCGCGGGGTGGTAATCGGCTTGCCCCAGTTTGCGCCGTTCCAGCGGGATGTTTTGCTCGAAATCGTCAAACACCAGCAACAACGGCTTTTCACACAGCGGATTGTCTTCCGGCTCGAACAGTTCGCGCAGGCGTTGTTCCAGCGTTTGCTGGGCATCGTTCAGCAGGCTTTGTGCCTTGGGCAATGCCTTGCCGAGTGCGGCAACCAACGCGGTTTCATCCAGCCCGCCGTAACACACCACCGCTTCGTGGCTGTTACGCAAACGGTCAATCAGCCGCGCCGCCGTGCTGCTTTTGCCCAAACCGCCCATGCCGTGCAGCAGGATGCCCTCGGCATACGCCTCATCCCCCTGCCATGCCCGCAAGCACCGCAAACTGCGTTGCAACAAACGCCGCCGCCCAATGAACGCCGTCCGCGCACACACCGGCACACGCCCGCCCGCATCCAGAAACTGTTGCGGCGTATCATGCGGACGCAGCCGCAGCTTGCCTTTCGCCACCAGTGGATTCAGTGCCGAACCGTCCACGTAACAGCGCAGCAAATGCCAATAGGGCGAATGGTTTTCCAGCAATGCCTGCCGCGCCATCGCCACCGCTTCGGCAATGCCAAAGCCAGTCGCCAGCTTGTCATACAACGCTGCCGCCGCCTGCGAAGCCGCCACATCGCCCACCGGCAATGCCCAGCCCAGCACCACCGGCACACCCGCCGTCACCACTTGTTCGCTGAACGACAACATACCGTCTTGCTGGCTGGATTCCCCGGTGCGGCAACCGGATAGGAACACCACACGCGGCGCACTGTTAGCATCGCGCAAAGTCTTCGCCAGTGCTTGCGGGGTAGCCGGGGCGCACCGACCCACTTCATCTTCCAGCAAAAACACCGGCTGACTGCTGGCTTTATCAAGGTCGGCATGACCGCTGAGGTGAATCACATCCGGGCTATCGGCACGCTCCGTCAG
>JBEUIR010000423.1:0-2179 GCA_040415395.1 Candidatus Thiothrix namsaraevi | reverse complement strand
TAGTGGTGGACTGGGCATTAATCTACAGCAGTCACGGGATCTGCTGTAAATGGGTTTTACGACACCCTCCTTGAGGGAGAGGGGGCTGGGGGGTGAGGGGTTCTTACTCCAACTCCTCCAACAACAAAACCAACTCCGCCGCTCCCTCGAAGTACAACCCCTCATCCCCCGCCAAAGCCAAATCCCGCTCCCCGGCGATAATCGCTTGCAGCTTGTGCAGGTGGTTTTTGTGTGCTGTCATTCCGGGATTACTCAGCAATTGCTCTATCTGCTGCTCAACTTCCGCTGTATCCCCCTGCTGCAAAGCCTTCCCAACCGCCAGACTCAAACGCCCTGCACCAGAATGATTTTCCCCACCATCTCGCCGATACGCCAGAAACGCCGCCAGTGCCTGTTGCCGTGCCGCGCGGGCGGCTTGTGGATTGTCGCTGGCTTGTTCCAGATCGTGCAGAATGTTCCATGTTTTCCACGGTTCAGCCGCATGACCAAATGCCTGCTTGCACTCAATCGCCCGTAGCAGTTCCGGGCGGGCTTCGTCATAGCGTTGGAGTTTGATCAAGGTATACGCGAGGTTGCTACGTGCCAAACCTTCATAGCGCAAATCGCCCAAAGCCACATACACGCTCGCTGCCTGCCGATAAAACCCCACGGCTTGTTCAGGCCGATTCCAGGCATCATAAAGATTGCCCAGTTCAATAAGAGTAAGTGCCTCACCCGCCTTATTGCCTTGCTGGCTTTGAATCGACAGGGACTGCCGATAAGCCTGCTCAGCCTGTGCAAAGTCGCCTGCCATCCTGTGCGTTATCCCGATCTGATGCCAAGCCGTTGCCACTGCATTCGGTTCATCCAGTTGCTGGGACAGTACCAGTACTTGCTGATAGCCGTGCAGGGCATCGGCATAGCGTGTTTGATTTGTGCGTACAGAAGCAAGCTGGTTGTTGACTGCCGCAACATGCCGCGTGTTTTCCAGTTTTTCGGCTTGTGCAATTGCATCCTCATAAGCCGCTGCCGCAGCTTCCAGTTGCCCCAAGGCTTGCAGGCAATCACCCTGTTCCGCCAATGTTACCGAAGCCATGTTTGCCCCGCATTCCCCCAAGGTTGTAAAACGCCGTTGTGCTTCCTGCAAATAGGGCAAGGCTTGCGTGGCTGATCCGCCTGTTTTCAATACCAGACCCAATAGCCAGTGTGCCATCGCCAGATCGTAATCCGCTCCGGCATATGCCTGTTCTCCAGCCTGCTGGCACTGCTGCAACAAGGCTTGGGCTGCCTGAAAAGCGGCTTGCAGATCACCCTGCTGCAACAGGCGTTCAATGTTCATGCCTTCACTTTGAAAGCGGGCGCGACTCCACTCGCCCAAAGCCTCCGCTGCCTGCTTGCGCCATGCCACCACCTGCTCCAGTGCCTGCGGTTGGTGCAGGTTTGCCAGTAATTGCTCGACCCTGACTGCCTTGTCAGCCACCACTTCTGCCGCCACGCTTCCGGCTTGTAAATCCGCCACCAGCGTTTGCAGATAAGCCATCAGGTTGGGCAGTTCCAGTTGGGTGAGTTGTGCTGCCAGCTTGGCATCTTTGAAACTCTGCTGATAGAGAAACTCCACCAGTTGCCCCATCACTTCCCGCCAGCGTTGCCGATAGCCCTCGCGCTGTTGCGCTGTCAGCCCCAAATCCAGTGTCGCAGGCAAGGCGGGATCAAGGCGGATGTAGCCGTAGTCGCCGATGGGTTGTGCCAGACCGACTTCGACCAGTGCTTGGACGATTTCGGTATTGCGTTCGGAATCGACACTCAACACATACTGCATTGAGTATCTACCACCGCCATCCTGAAACACTGCCAGCCCCGCAATTTGCTCGCGCACTTCCGGCGACAGCCGCCGCAGGGAGAGTTCCACGCTGGCGAACAGCGACAGTTCGCGCTGCCCCGGATGGCGTTGTTCCAGCTCCTGCATGATTGCCCGCACATTCGCGGTGGTCGCCGTCACCCCGCGCTGTGCCAGTTCCCGCGCCAGCAGCACCAACGCCCGCGCATGGCAACCGACCGAACCCACCAGATCGTCCACTTCCTGCGGCGTATTGCCCTGATCATCATGGCGCAGGTGCAAACCTTCGTTGTTCATCACCTGCATCACCAACGCCTTGGCATCCGTCACGCTCAACGCCCCCAGCACAATCTCGCGGGCTTT
>JBEUIR010000422.1:0-2179 GCA_040415395.1 Candidatus Thiothrix namsaraevi | reverse complement strand
AGAATCCGAGGCCAGTCACCCACGGTATTTTCATCAATCAGCGCGGCGTTTTGCACCCAAAATAGAAAATCCTGCTGCGTCTGTTGCGAGAAATCCAGCATGTGTACGACTTCGCCGATCACCACCAGATTGGTGTGCAACTTGCCCTGTAACCCACTGATGAAGGCTTTCGCTTGTGCGTGGTAACGGTCACTGCGGTCAAATAACGCGATCAACGGGCCACTATCAATGACGATGTTTCGCATTCAGCTTCTCCCGCAAAATGGCTTTACGGTTAATGCTTAAATCATCACGCCCACTGCCATAACGACCAAACAAATGCTTGCCTAACTCATAGGGGCTGGGTTTATCCACTTCTTTATCCAATTTCTCGCGGATAGCTTCGCGCACAAACTCCGATAAGGGAATACCGCTGAGCTGCAAACGATGTCGCAGGGCTTCTTCAATGGATTTGTCTAGGCGGATTGAAATGGTCATGGTTTGCCTCCTGTACTACAGATGTATTACAAGTGTAGCACAAGCATCAAACCACATACTATCAACCTGTTGCCACGCCATGCTCCCGTGTGGAATGGAACTTGATGTCTGGCCATTTCTCTTGCGCCATTTGCAGATTGATGCGCGTTGGGGCGATGTAGACCAATTCGCCAGCATGGTCGTAAGCTAAATTCTGCGCGGCTTTAGTCTTGAATTCCTCAAACTTTTTCTCGTTGGTGGACGTGACCCAACGTGCCGTCTGCACATTCACGCCTTCAAATAGTGCATCAACTTTGTATTCGTCTTTGAGGCGTTGCGCCACCACGTCAAACTGCAATACACCGACCGCGCCAAGGATCAGGTCGTTATTGTTGATCGGTTTGAAAAGCTGAGTTGCGCCCTCTTCGCACAATTGCTCCAAACCTTTTTGGAGCTGCTTCATTTTCAGCGGGTCGCGGAGTTGTGCACGGCGAAACAGTTCCGGTGCAAAGTTGGGGATGCCGGTGAATTGCAGGTTTTCGCCCATTGTGAAGGTATCGCCAATGCGGATGCTGCCGTGGTTGTGCAAGCCGATAATGTCGCCGGGGTAAGCGTCTTCGACGTGTTCGCGATCGGATGCCATGAAAGTGAGCGCGTCGGGAATTTTCACATCCTTGCCGATACGCACGTGTTTGACCTTCATGCCCTTTTCAAACTTGCCGGAACAGATGCGCATGAATGCCATACGGTCGCGGTGTTGCGGATCCATATTCGCTTGGATTTTGAAGACGAAGCCGGTGAATGGCTCTTCTTCTGCTGCCACTTTGCGGGTGGTGGTCGGGCGGGCTTGTGGCGCGGGGGCATTTTCCACGAAACCGTCCAGCAATTCGCGGATGCCAAAGCTGTTTAACGCCGTGCCGAAATAGACGGGGGTGAGCTTGCCGTCGAGGTAGGCTTGCAGGTCAAATTCGTGGCTGGCGCCTTTCACCAGCTCGATTTCTTCGCGTAATTCATCTGCTTGTGTGCCGAGCAATTTGTCGAGTTCGGGGTTGTCTAGCCCTTGAATTTCGTCGTAATCCTGACGGCGTTCGGTGCTGGGTTTGTAGAGGATTACTTTGTCGGCGTAGAGGTGGTAAATCCCTTTGAGGCGTTTGCCCATGCCGATAGGCCAGGTAATCGGGGCGCATTGGATATTGAGGACGGTTTCGACTTCATCCAGCAACTCAATGGGTTCTTTGCCTTCGCGGTCGAGCTTGTTGATGAAGGTCATAATCGGCGTGTCGCGCAGGCGGCAGACTTCCATGAGTTTGATGGTGCGTTCTTCGACACCTTTGGCTACGTCGATGACCATTAGGGCGGAATCAACGGCGGTTAAGACGCGGTAGGTGTCTTCCGAGAAGTCTTCATGCCCCGGCGTGTCGAGCAGGTTAACGATGCGCCCGTTGTAGGGGAACTGCATCACGGATGAGGTGACGGAAATGCCGCGTTCTTTTTCCATCGTCATCCAGTCGGAGGTGGCGTGGCGACCGGCTTTGCGCCCTTTGATCGTGCCTGCAAGCTGGATTGCGCCCCCGAATAGCAGCACCTTTTCGGTCATGGTGGTTTTCCCGGCATCCGGGTGGGAAATGATGGCGAAAGTGCGGCGGCGGGCGGTTTCGGTTAGGCGGTCGGTCATGGTGTCCACGGGGTTGGGCTGTTGGAAAGGGGGGGATTATAGCGGAAA
>JBEUIR010000421.1:0-2182 GCA_040415395.1 Candidatus Thiothrix namsaraevi | reverse complement strand
TACTCTTGGCAAGCGCGGCTGGCTGTGATTGAATGCCTGACTGATTTTTTGCTTATTCAGGTCAATCATGCAAACGACTGTTGATTTCAAAGCACTGGCGGTAACGGGGGTGCAAGCCTTGCAGCCCTACCAGCCGGGAAAACCCATCGAAGAGCTGGAACGCGAACTGGGGATTAGCAATATCCTCAAACTGGCATCCAACGAAAATCCCCTCGGCGCAAGCCCCAAAGCGCAAGCGGCGCTGGCTGGTGCACTCAATTCGCTGGAACTCTATCCCGACGGCAGCGGCTACCAGTTGAAGGCAGCAATTGCTGATAAATTTGGTCTGCAAAGCTCACAAATTACGTTAGGCAACGGCTCTAACGACGTGCTAGATATTATTGCCCGTGCGTTTTTGGATAATAGCCGTGCGGCGGTGTTTTCCGAATATGCGTTTGCGGTTTACCCGATTGTGATTCAAGCCGTCGGTGCAGAATTGCAGGCAGCCAAAGCGAACCCACCCAGCCATGACACCATGCCTTACGGGCATAATCTGGCAAATCTTGCTGCGAAAGTTACCGATAAAACCCGCCTGGTCTTCATCGCTAACCCCAACAATCCGACGGGAACGTGGTTGGACAAGGAAGACTTGCAGCGTTTTCTAAGCAGTGTGCCGCAGGATGTCATCGTGGTGATCGACGAAGCCTACACCGAATACGTGACTGACCCGGCGTTTCCGAATGCGCTGGCTTGGCTGGAAGAATTCCCGAATTTGATTGTGACGCGCACGTTTTCCAAGATTTACGGTTTAGCTGGGGTGCGCGTGGGCTATGCCGCGTCTAGTCCGGCGATTGCGGATATGCTTAACCGCGTTCGTCAGCCATTCAACGTGAACTCATTGGCATTGGCCGCAGCACAGGCGGCGTTGGGTGATGATGATTTTCTTGCGCGTAGCCTGGCGACGAATACAGCGGGTTTGCAGCAATGGTTTGCGGCATGTGCTGACAATGGCTGGGAATACATGCCGACGGTGGGTAACTTTATCACCATTAATATGCAACGTCCGGCAGCGCCGCTGTATGACGCTTTATTACGTGAAGGCGTGATTGTGCGCCCGATTGGTGGCTACGGTTTACCGCAACATTTGCGGATTACGGTTGGCACGGCGGCGCAGAATGCGCGCTGTATCAAGGCGTTGCAGAAGGTTCTTACAGCGTGATTAGAAAACTGGTTATCTTTGGCGTCGGTCTGATTGGTGGGTCGCTGGCCTTGGCTTTGCGCCAAGCAAATGCTTGTCAAACTATTGTCGGTTGCAGCCGTAATGCGGAACACCTGCAAAAAGCGGTGGATTTGGGCGTGATCGACAGCTTCAGCCTTGACCCAGCGGAGGCAGTACGCGATGCCGATATGGTGTTGCTGGCAGTGCCGATGGGGGCAATGCGGCATTTATTGCAACAGATCAAACCCGTATTGCCTGCTGATGCAGTTCTGACCGATGCGGGCAGCACCAAAGGCAGTATCGTGGTGGAAGTGGCGCAGGTGTTTGGTGACGACTTCAGCCGTTTTGTACCGGGGCATCCGATTGCGGGGCGCGAGAAAAGTGGCGTGGAGGCGGCTATTCCTGATTTGTACCTCAATCGTCGTGTCATTTTGACGCCGCAGGCGCATACCGATGCCGATGCGATTGCCAAGGTGGAGGCGATGTGGCGGGTGACAGGGGCATTGCTGGAACAAATGCCGGTGGAATTGCACGATCAGGTATTGGCGGCGACCAGCCATTTGCCGCACTTGCTGGCATTTTCGCTGGTGGATACGCTGCTGAATATGCCGCAACGCGAAGATATTTTGCGTTATGCAGCGGGCGGATTCCGGGATTTCACCCGTATTGCGTCGAGTGATCCGGTGATGTGGCGGGATATTTGCCTGACGAATAAGACAGCGATTCTGGCGGTGATTGCGGCTTTTCAACAGAATCTGGGTGAATTTGCGGCGTTGGTTGAAGCGCAGGAGGGTGAAGCCCTGCACCAACGCATGGCAAATGCCAAGCAAGCCCGTGATAATTACATTGCTTCGCTTTGAAATACTGCTGTTGAGTAAGCTATGTTAAAGCTGGAAGACCTTAAAAAGGATGCGCAAATTAGTGGCATTCAAACCCATGAGATTGTGCGTATTGTGCAAGTTGAGCCTGTCGGCGAATCGGCTA
>JBEUIR010000420.1:0-2192 GCA_040415395.1 Candidatus Thiothrix namsaraevi | reverse complement strand
CCGATATTGGTAATATCGTGCGCCCAGCCGGGGATGGTTTCGACAATTTGCGGGTTGTCACCGTCGGTTTCTAGCGTGAAGGTTTCATCGGTGAGGATGTGCCGAAAACCAAACCGGGCTTTGCCTTTAATCACCAGAAACTTTTCGGTTTTGGTGTGGTGATAGTGACCGCCACGGGTAATGCCGGGGTGGGCAGTGAAAAAGGAGAATTGCCCTGCATCCGGGGTTTTGAGCATTTCCACGAAAACACCGCGTTGATCACCGTATTTCGGGACGCTGTAAGCAAAGTCTGTTGTCGGTAAATAGCTGACATAGGTGGAATATAACGCCCGTAGTAACCCTGTGCCGACTTTGGGAGTGATCAAAGTGTTACGGCTATTGCGGAAGCCTTCAATCTGTTGAGCGAGTTCGCCTACCGTGGTTTGGTATTCGGGGGCGATGACCCTCACCCCAACCCCTCTCCCAGAGGTAGAGGGGCTAAGAGAAGAAACATCTTGCTCCCCCTCTACCTCTGGGAGAGGGGGCTGGGGTGTGAGGGTCTTCGAGGTCGTATGTTGTAACACTTGAATGAAATCACTGATCACATCATCGACATGCACCAGTGTGATGGGTGCGTTGGGATTATTGATGGTGATCGGCAAACCATTGGCGATGTTATGGCAGAAAGTCGCTACCGCTGAGTTGTAGTTAGGTTTGCACCATTTGCCGAAGACATTGGGTAAGCGGTAAATGTAAACGTTTGCACCCGTTTGTTCGGCATAATGCCGTAAAGCATCTTCGGCTGCGCGTTTGCTGCTGCCATAGGGGTTGTCTAGGGCTGCTTGGGTGGAAGATGCAAATAATACGGGAATCGTGCGCTGGGTGTCGGTGAGAATCCGGCTCAGAGTGGTGGTTAACCCGGTGTTGCCCGTGACAAATTCTTCTGGTGAGAGTGGGCGATTGATACCGGCTAAATGGATAATGGCATCGGCGGCGGCAATCAGCTCAGGGAGTTCCTGTTCGGTGTTTTGCCGTGAGAAACGCAGGGCTTCTATATCTGCCATTTCTGCGAAGCGAGCTAACAGGTTTTTGCCGATAAACCCGTCTGCGCCAGTGACTAAGACTTTCACGGTGTTTATTCCTCTGGCTGGACGTATTCGCCGCGTTCTAAGGCTTTAACAAAGGTCAGTTTGCGTAGCAGGGTTTTCATACCTTCTACATCGAGGCGGGTGGTGTTGTGGGAGTTGTAGTCTTCGATGGTGGCAATGCGGGATTCGCCTTCTTCCACAAATTTGCTGTAGTTGAGGTCACGCAAATCGGGGGGGATGCGGTAGTAGTCGCCCATGTCTGTGGCAGCGAGCATTTCTTCACGGCTGAGTAGTGCTTCATACAGCTTTTCACCGTGGCGTGTGCCGATCATGCGGACTTCATGGTTGGGTCTATCCATGATGCTTAGTAGTGCTTGAGCGAGGACTTCAATGGTAGCAGCGGGAGCTTTTTGGACGAAAATATCACCGTTTTGCCCATGTTCAAAGGCATACAACACCAAGTCTACTGCATCCTCCAACGTCATCATAAAGCGAGTCATGTTTGGATCGGTAATAGTGATAGGCTTACCAGCGAGGATTTGATCAACGAATAGAGGGATGACTGAGCCACGGGATGCCATGACGTTACCGTAGCGGGTGCTGCAAATCGTGGTTTGTGTGCCTTTCAGGTTACGTGATTTTGCCACGATGACCTTTTCCATCATCGCTTTGGAGATACCCATAGCGTTGATGGGGTAAACTGCTTTGTCGGTGCTGAGGCAGACTACCCGTTTTACCTGATTTTGAATGGCGGCTTCCAAGACATTTTCAGTTCCCATAACGTTGGTTTTTACGGCTTCTATGGGGTGAAATTCGCAGGAGGGGACTTGTTTTAAGGCTGCGGCGTGGAAGATATAATCGACCCCACGGCTGGCATTCAGGATGCTTTGGTAGTCGCGGACATCACCGATATAAAATTTCAGCTTGGGATTAGAATACTTCTTCCGCATGTCATCCTGTTTTTTCTCGTCACGGCTGAAAATGCGGATTTCGGCGATGTCGGTTTGCAGGAAGCGGCGGAGGACTGCGTTGCCGAAAGAGCCTGTGCCCCCGCTAATTAGGAGTGTTTTTCCGTTAAACATTATTTAGCTTCCGTTAAAAAAGTAGTCAAATACATGATTGTTC
>JBEUIR010000419.1:0-2198 GCA_040415395.1 Candidatus Thiothrix namsaraevi | reverse complement strand
CCATTTTTAGAATGGATAGTTTGCACCATGATCATCAAACCCAGTGAACAGCCCGGTTCACACGAACGTCATTTACTCCGTAAAGCCAGCAATCCGCTGTTCCCCAACGCCCCAACGCTGGACGATGATAACCTCATCGACGCGCAACGGCTGGATCACGAAGCCCTGCAAACCTTCAACACCGAATTCCGCGCGTTGCTAGAAGAAACGACTTCGTTGACTGGCAATGTTGAGAGCGAGGTGATTTTGCAGCTCAAAGACCGGCTGGATCGGGCGTATGAAACCGCCTCCAGCATGGGTGGCGATACCAGTGCCATGAAAGGCGCGATTCGCAAATTACTGAGCTTTATGATGGCAAGCGTGCGCCGAGGTGCAGGCAATGATGCGCAAGCCCACATGGAACTCGATCAGGAAGAAATGGCTCGTGAAGCCCATTTCGCTTTGCTGGATGCGCCATTGGTGGCGGATTTGTTGCACCCTGCTTCCCCGATTCACCCCGATGAACTCGTGCCCACTCTGCTATCTGCGGACAAGGATGAGTTGCAATTAGCCCTGCAAATGTTCGATGAGGTGCAGTTGCTGGCGATTTTAAGCCAAGGTGCGGCACTGCTCGAACAATTGCAGGGTGAAGGCGTGAACGTCAGTATTCCACAGGAAAAACTGGCGTTTATGCAAGGTTATGCGGAATTTGCGGGCGGCTTATCGACTTAAGCAAGCGCTTCCATCACCATCCGCCCAACCTCGCTTTCCACCGCGACGATTTCACCCCGCAATGAGTTAGGTTGGGCTTCGGTGATGCGTACATCGACAAATCTACCAATCAAATTCGGCTGCCCGTCGAAATTCACCACGCGATTGTTCTCCGTACGCCCTGCCATTTGCTCATGTTTGCGGGAAGGACGCTCCACCAAAACCCGTTGCACTGTCCCCACCATTGCCGTGCTAATCGCGTTGGCTTGCGCCAGAATACGGGTTTGCAAGTGCTGCAAGCGGTCTTTTTTCACCGATTGCGGCACATCATCCGGCAAGCTCGCGGCAGGTGTACCGGGGCGTTGGCTGTAGATAAAGCTGAAACTCAGATCGAAGTTCATCTCTTCAATCAGCTTCATGGTATCAGCGAAATCCTGCTCGGTTTCACCGGGAAAGCCGATAATGAAGTCGGATGACAAGCTCAAATCGGGGCGAATCTTGCGCAATTTGCGGATTTTAGCTTTGTATTCAATCGCCATGTGATTGCGTTTCATCGCCATCAAAATCCGGTCAGAACCGCTTTGTACCGGCAAATGCAAATGGCTGACCAATTCCGGCACATCCGCGTACACCTCAATCAAGCTATCGCTGAATTCATTGGGATGTGAAGTGGTGTAACGAATCCGATCAATCCCATCAATTGCCGCCACCAAGCTGATCAACATGGCAAGGTCGGCAATCGAGCCGTCGTGCATTTTGCCGCGATACGCATTCACATTTTGCCCCAGCAAATTGACTTCACGCACCCCTTGCGCCGCGAGTTGCGCCACTTCGGTAATCACATCATCAAAGGGGCGCGAAATTTCTTCGCCACGGGTGTAAGGCACCACACAGAAGGTGCAATATTTGCTGCAACCTTCCATTACCGACACAAACGCGGTGGGGCCTTCGGCACGCGGTTCGGGCAAATTATCGAACTTTTCAATTTCGGGGAAGGAAATATCCACCACTGCATGGTGTTCGGTGCGCACTTGGCGAATCATATCCGGCAAGCGGTGCAAGGTTTGCGGACCAAACACCACATCCACCACCGGCGCACGTTGGCGTAAGGCTTCGCCTTCCTGACTCGCCACGCAACCGCCTACACCAATGATAATATGCGGGTTTTTGTCTTTGAGCTTTTTCCAACGCCCCAATTGCGAGAACACTTTTTCCTGCGCTTTTTCGCGGATAGAACAGGTATTCATCAGTAATACATCCGCTTCCGCCGGATTGTCGGTGAGTTCCATGCCCTGCGCATGGTGCAACACGTCCAGCATTTTGGCCGAATCGTACTCGTTCATTTGACATCCGTGGGTTTCGATAAAAATTTTGCCTGCCATTGTCTCGGTTCTATCCATCGTGAAAGCGTGGGGAAACGCGCTATTATCCGCGCTCTACCTAATACAGACAACTTTTCGCGAAAACAAGCTAAAATTGTGGGTGTAATGCCCGCGATGGGCGCTTTA
>JBEUIR010000418.1:0-2198 GCA_040415395.1 Candidatus Thiothrix namsaraevi | reverse complement strand
CCCCGGTTCACCTGCCGTTCCACCCATTGGCTGTAGCGCGACAAGCTGAAACAAAACACGAAATAAATCGCAGCGATAAACAGATACCCTTCCAGCTTGTACGGCATCCAATTCGGGTCGCTGTTCACGGCGAGATCCAGCGAGCCAGTCAGTTCGTACAGGCTCACAATCGTCACCAACGAGGTATCTTTGAAGGTCGAAATGAAGTTATTCATGATGCCCGGCACGACGGTTGCCAAGGCTTGCGGCAAAATAATCTTGCGCTGCATCTGCCAATATGTCAGCCCCAACGAGGATGCCGCTTCGTATTGCCCACGCGGAATCGCCTGCAAACCACCGCGAATCACCTCCGCCAGATACGCCGCCGCAAACAACGTCATTGCCACCAACACCCGCAGCAGCACATCAATCGAGAAACCTTCCGGCATAAACAGCGGAAACAGGAACGATGCCATGAACAGCACCGAAATCAGCGGCACACCCCGGATCAGTTCCACATACACCGTACACAAGCTACGGATCACGGGCAGATCAGACAATCGCCCTAACGCCAACAACACCGCCAGCGGAAAAGCCCCCACCACCGACAACGAAGCCAGCAAAATGGTCAACGGCAAACCGCCCCATTGATCGGTTGTCACCACACTCAGACCGAAAACACCGCCATGCATCAGGGTGAAAAATACCGCCAACACCCCAATCCACAGCATTGCTAACCAGGGTTTCCAAAACATCCGCATACAGCTTGCCAGCAATAATGCCATCAGCAACAAAGTCGCCGCGAACGGTCGCCACTGCTCCTCAAATGGGTAACGCCCGAAAATAATCACGCGATACTTTTCTGTGATCACGCCCCAACACGCGCCCGTACCACGCGCCGTATTGCATTGCGTCGCATCGGCTGCCCACACCGCATGATAGATGCCCCAACCCCACAGGTGCGACACGGCGTAGACCAACAGCATTCCCAATAGCAACGTTACCGCACTGTTAAACGTATTATTAAACAAATTGGCGCGTAACCATGCCATTGCCTAACGCTCCTTAATCGCCGCACGGCGATTGTAAGCATTCATCAATACCGAGGTGAGCAACGAAAGCGTCAGGTAAACCGCCATAATCACCGCGATACACTCCACCGCCCGCCCCGTCTGATTGATCGAGGTATTCGCAATCGACACCAGATCCGGGTAGCCCACCGCCACTGCGAGCGAAGAGTTTTTGGTCAAATTCAAATACTGATTGGTCAACGGTGGAATAATCACCCGCAAGGCTTGCGGCAACTGAATCAAACGCATGGCTTGCCCCCGACTCAACCCCAGTGCCATTGCAGCCTCATGCTGTCCGCGCGGCACGGAAGCAATGCCACTGCGCACGATTTCCGCAATAAAGGCAGCGGTATAAAGCACCAGACCCAACAATAACGCCAGAAATTCCGGCGAAACATTAATGCCGCCTTTAATACCAAACCCGGCTTTAACCGGCATATCCCCAAACCAAGGCAAGGTTAAGCCTGCTTTGGTGAGAAACATGCCGAGAAAAGGTTCAGCCTCCCGCGCAGTCGGCAAAAACTCAACCAACAACAGATACCACAGCAGCAATTGCAACAGCAGCGGGATATTGCGGAAGATTTCCACATACGTCAGGCACAAACCACGAATCAGGATATTCTGGGAAAAGCGCCCTACCCCCAGCAATACGCCGAGAATCGTAGTGAGAATAATGCCAATGACGGCAACTTTTAGGGTATTACCCAAGCCGGTTAGGAAAGCTTTCCAATAAGGTTGCGTCGATTCAAACCCAAACAGGCTTTCGCTGATGTCAAATCCGGCAGGTTGCGCGAGAAAACCGAAACCGCTTTGGATACCACGGGTACGCATATTTTCCAGCGTATTGTCGGCAAGAATGGCGATGCACAACGCCACTAGCAGCAACGCGGCAAGCTGGTAGAGCCAGCCGCGTATTTTTTGGTTGCGCCAGAAGGTCATCACGCTACATCCCCATTTTTCTGCGGGTCAATCGCAATCTTTTCAAGGCTTTGACCATGCCTATCTAGCAACATCCACAAGTCAGAATAAAAGAAATGGTCAATGGTTTTAATATGTTGCGACAGCAAAGCATCTTCCTGCATATTCGGGCGAATATCACAGTAATACACCCCGCTCGTGGCAAGGTACATCGCCACCGGCGAACCCAAG
>JBEUIR010000417.1:0-2208 GCA_040415395.1 Candidatus Thiothrix namsaraevi | reverse complement strand
ATTTTTACCCCCTATCGTTGCCGCAACTTTGAACGCTCGAATGGCCTTCAAAACCGCAATTTAGCAAGACACGACGCGGACTCTGCCTTTTTTCTTTACCCCCAGCCACTTTTGCGGGGGTGAGGCTCGGTTTGTCCAGAAATAACAAGCGACTGATAAGCAACAATAAGCATGGAATTCTTGAAAATTCACCGCAGCAAGTCACAGCTACGCGCTGACGGTAGCCCTTACGCTGTTCCGCTGTACGTCACCAAAACCAAGCGCATGGGCAACACCCTCAGCGAAGAAGCGATTTCTACCAAACGCCCGATTCTGGTAACAGGAGCGCACGACTCCGGCAAGTCCAAATGGGTGGAACGCCTGCATGAACACGCCGGGGAAATCTGGGGAACCAAGTCGAAAACTGCTCCGCTTTACCTCGACACCCTGCGTCCGTTGGTGGCATGGAGTGACGAACCCGACCTAGAAAAATGGTGGGAATCCAAGCGCATCGAAGAAGAAAAAACCGATATAAATAACGCTCGCGCTCCGTGGAAGTCGATTAAACAATATGCCCGTGCCGAAGCCCTGCCCGACTACTGCAAGGATACTGGCGCGGTGCTGTTCATCGACGATGCCCACAAGCTGGCTGGTCGAAAACTCCAGATTGCCCGTAAGTGCGTACTTTCCTCGCGCCTGTTTGTCATTGCCGCCAGCGAAGAGCAACGCCTGCCGCCTAACCTGCGCACGGTTGTTATGCGCCGTGACCCGCAAATATTCAGACTCAACTCGGAAGTTTCTTATGATGCAACCAACATTTTCATGTGGGCGTTTCTTGTCGCCTGTCTCGCGGCTGGCTGGTTTGAAGCAGCAATGGTGCTGGGTGGGCTTAAAATGCTTGGCTCTGGTCGCCGTGCTGCTCGTTCCGATTAGCGCCAGTGCCGCCGATGAGACCGCCGAATATGACGCGGTGAAAGCCGAAACACTGCGCTTGGCGGGTGTCACTGCCCCGGTGGGTGCTGAGGGGGAGGATACCAAAGTATCCAGCGAAACCGCCCCGGCGTGGTGGCCTTGGAAAAGTGGTGAAGCGGAAAAGCCGCCAGAACTCAAAGTCTATAAAACGCCGACAATGGCGGGTGATGGGCTGGACTACCACGACAAACCCGCTGCCCTTGTGCAAGCCCCTGCACTGGATGCCGACGCAATTTACAAGTCGGTACTGGGTTGTTACCCCGAAAAGAGCAAGTTCGATATTGATGTGGATTTACGCGCTTCAATCCGCTCCAGTGACGTTTTCGACTTGGAAGACATCACCACCAGTTTGGGTAAATCCTACGTCGGTATCGTCGCCAAAATGCCGCTTTATTCCGGGCGAGAACTCGACAGGGAGAAAGAGCGTGAGTATATGCGCCGTAAAGACACTGCAAAGGCCGTGGCTGACTTCGTGACCGCTATTGCGGGTCGCAACCATTCCGTGCGCGAACTCGCCTTATATCGCAGCCTAGAAGCGCGTAGCGCGGTACGGGTACAACAGGGCGTAACCGAAGCCACCGAACAGGTGGGTTATTTGGAAAAAGTTGCCAGCTCGCAAGAAAAATTGCTGACCAACGAGGCCAAGATCATGGAAAGCCGTCTGTTGCTGTCGGGGATGTGTGACCCCAAGAACGCGGAAACCATCGGCGGCTGGCTCAAGAAGGTGTCAGCCGCACCCAAGGGGGAAGAATGAAGTGGATTAACCACATAGCCATTGCCGGAGCTACTACAGCATTGGTGAACCCTGCCCTTGTGCCTATTGCGCTGCTAGGCTCAACTGCGCCCGATTGGTTGGAATGGGTGCTGAATAAGTTTGGTCATCAGGTACGCCATCGCACATTGACCCACATCATGCTGTACTGGATTGGGGCATTGGCGTTCACGTTGGTGGTGTGGGATTTCCACGGGATACTGGCGGCATTTGCGTGGGGCGGCTTGTCGCACGTTCTCGCGGATTCGTTCACGGTGTCAGGTGTGCCATTCTCGCCGTTTTCAGATCGGCGATTTCACCTGTTCGGCGGCAGGCTGCGCACAGGTGACAACGGTGAATACGCAGTTGCTTGGGGCATTGTGGGGGTGTGCATCGTGCTGGCTATGCTGTTTAAGCCGCATAGCGGGGCTGGTTGGTATCCGTTCTTCCCAGACTGGGGCGGGATGTATCAGGATGGTGTCGTGGATGCGAAGGAGTGGAAGGAC
>JBEUIR010000416.1:0-2209 GCA_040415395.1 Candidatus Thiothrix namsaraevi | reverse complement strand
TGCTGCATCGCAGGCCAATCAGAGCGGAACGAACGGGAGAAAATTTCCTGTTTTGAAATAATGAAAAACTCATCTAGCACCGCCAATGTCAGTTCCTGCTTGGAAGGAAAAAAGTGGTAAAAACTGCCTTTCTGCACCCCCGCCATGTCACAAATTTCCTTCACACCCACATTGCCATAACTGCGCGAGTAGAGCAGTGCGCGGGCGCTATTGAGCAGGCGTTGGCGGGTGTCGGTTACGGTATTCATAGGAACATCCTAGTTGACCAGTCGGTAAAATGCAAGTGTGATTACAGTACAAATCTACCATAACCAACACTGTTAGTGAGGTGTCTTTCCCTGTCAGCGGCTTAAGCGGCGACTCAGCGGAAAAATTTGCGTTAGTCCCTGTCAGTCTTGTGCCAGGTATTGGGTTATACGGGACGGTTGCGGGCTTGGATGCAAATTCATTTCAATAATTTTTTTGTGGTTGCTACATCCAACAGACAAATGCCTACGTATAATGAAACCGAACCCAAACCAAAGGAGTGTTCGCGATGAAATCCAATAAGTTTTCCCTTGCCCTTTCCTTGGGCACAGTATTGATTGCTGGTACTACACTTGCAGGGTGCAGCAGCAACCCGTTTTCCGCTGAAAAAAGTGCCGACACCAAAAGCGCCACCGAAGCCAAACCAGCGGCAGATAGTGCCGCGAAAAAAGACGGTGCTTGCGGTGCGAAAAAAGACGGGAGCTGCGGCGCTAAGAAAGACGGTGCTTGCGGTGCGAAAAAAGATGGTAGCTGTGGAGCCAAGAAAGATGGTGCTTGCGGTGCGAAAAAGTAAGTCTTAAATATCAGCTTCGCCTCAGCCACTTCCTTGGCTGAGGCAATTTCACTAGCTTCTGGGGAACGGGCAAGCGGAAATCTGTCTACAATAGGCTTTCCTGTGTGGCGTGCATCCAACAGCCACCAACCGACGTATAAGAACATAGAAGGATCATGATGGAAGCACTGAACGAACTGTTGCAACGCAGCGGTCAGGGTGATGCAACCGCTTTCCGGCAACTGTATGACGCGGCTTCCCCGCGCCTGTTTGCCCTGTGCAAACGCCTGCTGCGGGATGAAGCACTCGCCGAAGATGTTTTGCAGGAAGGCTTTGTGAAAATCTGGCATCACGCCGCTCAATTTGCCGCCAGCAAAGCCAGTGCCATGACCTGGATGACCATGATAGTGCGCAATCAGGCACTCGACAAACTGCGCCAAGGGTACAGCCGCCCGGCGATTGCTGAGGAAGTGGAATACGAAACCCTGGAATTTGCCTCGCTTGACCCGGGGCCAGATGCCTTGCAACAAATGGGAGAAGATGCCCAACAATTGATGCACTGTTTGGAACAGCTTAAACCGGAACAGCGCGAATGCATCCTGCAAGCCTTCTATCACGGGCAAACTCATGAGGAGCTTGCCCACTCTTTGGCAAAACCGCTAGGCACAGTGAAAGCGTGGATACGGCGTGGATTGGAACAGTTAAGGGGGTGCTTGCAATGAGGCGTTACCAAAACCCGGACATTTTTGAACATTTGGCGATGTCCTACGCACTTGGCACTTTGCAGGGCAAGGCACGCCTGCGCTTTGAGAAATTGATGAGCAAACACCTCTACCTGCGGGCTGTTACCCATGCTTACCAACAGCAATTTGCCCCATTAGCCAACTTATTGCCAGCAGAACAGCCACCGGCACGGGTGTGGAATGCCATCAGCAAGCAATTACAGTTAGGTAAAACCGCCACCCCGCGCAAAAGCTGGCTGGCAAGTGTGTGGAACTACGTGCCGGTAGCCGCTTTTGCCTCGATTGCCGCATCGGTGGTGACAGTCTTGCTGCTGAATCTTGGCAGCCAGCCCAATGTTTACATGGCGAACATGAAATCCCCGCTCCAGCAGGACAAAATGATGGTAGCGATGGTCTACCATGACACGATGGAAATAGCCTTTGAGATGCCGACAGGCGCATTGCCCGTCAAGGATGACATGATGCCAACGGTATGGTGCATTCACAAAGACAGTAACAAGCCGCCCATGCGCATGGGTACGCTGACTGCCAAAGGCGAAAACCGGATGCCGATTGACAAGGCAACGTGGAAAGAAATGGCGAATGTCAGCCAGTTTGCCATCAGCCTCGAACCGATGGATAAACCACCCAGCGATACGCCACTAGGTGAAGTCATTTTCAACGGCGA
>JBEUIR010000415.1:0-2214 GCA_040415395.1 Candidatus Thiothrix namsaraevi | reverse complement strand
CATTCAGCCGCCTACGCCCTCGTCGCCTTCCAAACCGCATGGCTAAAAGCCCATCACCCCGCCGCGTTCATGGCAGCGGTCATGTCGGCGGATATGGATAACACCGAAAAAGTGGTTACGCTGCTAGACGATTGCCGCCAATTGAATTTACAGGTATTGCCGCCGGATATTAACCGCTCCGAATACCAATTCACGGTGGATGATCAAAATCGCATTATTTACGGGCTGGGTGCGGTCAAAGGCGCAGGCGAAGCCGCCTTGAGTATTTTGGTGGAACAGCGCAATAAAAACGGGGCATTCAAGTCACTGGCGGATCTTTGCAAACGTGCTGGCACGCAAAAGGTTAATCGCCGTGTGTTGGAAACCTTGATCAAATCCGGCGCGTTCGACAGCTTGGGCGGGACGCGCCGCGCCATGCTCGAATACCTGCCCGAAGCCATGCGCATGGCAGAACAATACAACCGCAATCAAGGCACGGGGCAAACCGACCTGTTCGGCGGATTATTTGGCGGCGGTGTGGCAGAATCCACACCCGAAGCGACCATGCCAGAACGCGAAGAGTTTCCCGAAAAAGAACGCCTGCGTTTGGAAAAAGAAACGCTGGGGCTGTACCTCACCGGGCATCCCCTCGATGAATACCAGTCAGAAATTGCCGGTTTAGGCAGCCGCAAAAAGCTGGTGGATATTGCCGAAGACGACAGCACTAAGTACCGTCGTGAGCCGGTGATGTTAGCGGGATTGGTCGCGAGTGTGCGCACGCAACACACCGATAATGGCAAACGGGCATTTGTGCAATTGGACGACAATACCGCTTATTACGAGGTGATGATTTTCACCGATACCTTTACCCAGTACGGCAATTTGTTGGAAAAAGAGGCTTGTATTGTGTTGGAAGGCACGCTCGATACCGATCAGCGCACGGGCAAGACCCGGTTGCGCGTCGAAAAAGTTCACAATATGCAATCCGTGCGCGAAAACTTCCTGCGCAAATTGGTGTTGCGACTTGAAGAAAAACAGGTGGAACAAGGCATATTACCCGCCCTGCGCCAACGCCTGAAACCAGCAGCAACAGCGGGCAGTTTTCCGATTACGCTTGAATACCGCAACGCTAAAGCCTGCGCCGACCTGCGTTTGGCAGGTTCGTGGACAGTGCCGCTAGACGATGCTGGGGTACGTGACCTCCGGCAGCTCTTGGGTAAGGAAAACGTCAGTTTGGTGTTTTAACGCACCTTGGTCAGCACCACACCCACCATATTGGTACGCGCCTGTTTCAAACGCTCAAACGCGGCATGAAGCGGGCGACGGCGGGTTTCATTACACGCAACTACCAATAAGGTGGCGTGGACACGATTGCCGATAAGTAACGCATCCGCCATGCCCATCACGGGTGGTGAGTCAATGATGATCAGGTCAAACGGCGCATCTTGTTGTTCAGTGGTGGCAATCAATTGCGCTAAACGCTCGCTGGACAACAATTCCACCGGATGCGGGGTAATCGGGCCAGATGATAACAGTTGCAAATTAGCAATCTTGGTGGGGCGGATCAGCTTATTGAAGTCATCCAGCCCTGCCAAGTAATTGCCCAGTCCCTTGGTGTTATCCAGTTTAAAGTGCTTGTGTAGTGTGGGGCGGCGCAAGTCCGCATCAATCAACAATACCCGCGTGCCAGCTTGCGCAAAAGCAGTGGCGAGATTAATGCTGGTGCTGCTTTTGCCCTCAGAGGCATCAGTGCTGGTCACATTGATCACTTTTGGGCGCTGTTGTTGCGTGACGACTAACAGATTATTGCGCAGGGAGCGAAACGCTTCCGCCACGTTGGAATCGGGGTGGTCGGCACTTTGAAATGCATAATTGCCCGCTTTTTTGCGGATGGCAGGTGCAATCCCCAACAGCGGAATGGGCAATACCCGCGCCAGCATGTCTGAATTTTTGATAATCGCATCCGTGCCTTCGCGAACAAATGCCGCAATCATTCCAGCACACAAGCCCAAAATAAAACTTAAGATAAAGTTTTTCAATGGGTTAGAGTTTAAAGCTTCTGTGACAAACAACGCTAATAGAAAAACGCTCAGATACACACTCAGCAAGGTTTTTTCGCGGCGCTTAACCACAATCCGCAATTTACGGAATTCTTCCCATAGTGACGTGCTGCTAGTGTCGAAGGTTGATACTTGTATGAACCCTTTTTCGTGTGCATTCATGATTGCGGCATTT
>JBEUIR010000414.1:0-2223 GCA_040415395.1 Candidatus Thiothrix namsaraevi | reverse complement strand
GAACGCCCACAGATTGACGCCTTACGCCAGCAAGCCGCACACATCTTGCGGAATACCGGACAGCCAGAAGCCGCCATTGAACTGGCACTCTCAGGCAGTGACTGGCTCGCCGCCGCCAGCATGATGGCCACCCAAGCTCCCCACCTGCTGGTGCAAGGTCGCCACCAAACCCTGCTGGGCTGGCTGCAACGCCTGCCGGAAACGCTGCTTATCACCAACCCTTGGTTGCTGTATTGGCAAGGCGCTGCCTTTGACGGGCATGACCCGCTGGCAGCCGGACATTGTTTCGCCAGTGCCTATCCCTTGTTTGAGCAAAACGAGGATGCCAGCGGCATGTACCAAACCCTTGCCAGCGCCTTGCTGGTGTCGTGGATGACTCAGCAAAACCACCAGGGCATGGATCGGTGGTTACAACGTTTTGATCAATTATTTGCCCAACAGCCTAACATGGGGGAAACCGCTGCTGAAGCACGGGTCGTGTCTGCCGTCCTAATGGCGATCTACTACCGTCGCCCCGACCACCCCCACGCAGAAGCCTTGCTAGCCCACGCCCGCCAGTTATGGGCAGAACCGCTGGAAGCGAGACTACGCTGGCAACTGGGTTCTGCCATCGGTCTTTACCTCAGCGGCAGCGCTGAACTGTTCCAATGGGCAAGAACCTTGCGTATGTACGCCGCTAGTGGGAATAACCGGCTGGACTCCCCGCTGGAACACCTGCACCTGCTGCTGTCACTAGCCTTTGTTGATTGCTTCGCCGGACGCTATGACACCAGCCGTGCCTACGTGCGTGAAGGTTTGGCATTAGGGCAAGCAACCGGGGTGCAGGTGTACAAGCTGTTCCTGCTGGCAGTGGGCGCTTACAACGGTTTAATGCAAACCCGGTTGGCAGAAGCCGACCACCATCTGGATGAGATGCGCGTGATCTTGGCATCCCAAGCACCCAACTTCCATACTGTCCATTACCACTTGCTGCTCAACTGGCGGGCATTGGTGGCAGGGCAGTTTGCCGATGCCCTGGATCATGGCAGAGCGGCATTAGCACTCGCCTTGGAAAACGGAGCCGTCTACCCGTTAGCACGTTGCCGTCACGGCTTAGCACTGGCATTGATTGCGAACGACCAGTCACCTCAGGAAGCGCTGGAACTGCTCGATCAAGCCAAAATCCGCTGGGGTACGGCTCGTCTCCAACAAATGGAACATGATTGCGACCTCTCAGAAGCGTGGTTACGCTTGCGCATGGGTGAAGAAGAAACCGCCGCCCGCCTGCTTGCCGCTGCGTTGCTACAGGGCAAAGAACAGGGGTGGGGTTTACCGCTGTGGTCATTCCCTGCATGGATTGAACCGCTGCTGCGCTTTGCACTGGAACGGGGAATTGAAACCGCTTGCGTGCAGTCCCTGATCCGTCAGGCTGAACTAAGCCCACACACCACCAATAGCATTCCCGCCAATTGGCCACTACCGGTCAAAATCCAGACATTGGGGTACTTTGCGGTGGAAGTGAGCGGTGAACCACTGCCGATTGATACCCCGTCAAAAAATCGCCCACTGGAACTACTGAAAGTATTGGTTGCCTTCGGCGGGCGGGATGTCAGCGACACCCGGCTGATGGATACCTTATGGCCCGATGCCAGTGGTGATGCCGCCACCCGTTCCCTGAACACCACCTTGCACCGCCTCAGAAAAACACTCGGTGTCGAGCAAGCCATTGTTCTCAAAGACCGAAACATTTCCCTCGATGCTCACCATGTGTGGCTGGACGTGTGGGCATTTGAACGCACCTTGGAACGGCTTAGGCAGCAATTGGATCACCCACACACCAACCCCAGCAGCGTTACACGGCTGTGGGACACTGCCAGCACCCTGTATGCCGGGCCATTTCTTGGCAAGGGCGCGCAGCAAAGCTGGGCGCTGGATATGGCAGAACGCCAGCGTAGCCGGATGTTACGCTTCACTCTAGCGGTAGGTGAGTATTGGGAAAAAGCCTCCGGCTGGGAACAAGCGATTCAGGTCTACCGCAAGGGGCTGGAAATCGACCCGCTCGTCGAAAGCTTTTACCAAGGGTTAATGCACTGTTACGAAAGCCTAGGCAAACCATCCGAAGCCCTTGCCGCCTATGAACGTTGTCGCAAGGTGCTGGGCGAAGGTCTAAATGTCATGCCCGGCGCGGAAACCGTGAAGTTGTATAAGCAAATTCGCGCTAAAATTGAGTCCCCAACATTCTGA
>JBEUIR010000413.1:0-2231 GCA_040415395.1 Candidatus Thiothrix namsaraevi | reverse complement strand
AGAGCATGGAATCCAACCAGCATTACTTCCGTGCCGAACGCGACAAGCTGGAACGTTGGGCGGATGACAAAATTATTGCTTCCGAAGAAGCATTGGAAGACACCAAAGCCAAGATCAAAACCCTCAAGCGCGAGAGCCGACAGGCCGATAGTCTGGAGCAGCAACAGGAACTACAAAAGCAGTTACGCGACCTTGAAAAACAACAACGTCGCCAGCGGCAGGCTATTTTTGACGTGGAAGATGAAATCATTGCGCGGCGTGATGCGTTGATTAATGCGCTGGAGCAGCGTCTAAAACAACAGATTCACACACAAGAATTGTTTACAATCCGTTGGTGTATTCCTCTGTACACGACAATTCGCTTAACTCATTGATCTTTTTCAAAAGAAAATCGCCTGAGTTTCATACGTCCCTCCTCCATCGCCATGAATTGTGGTGGACAAAGGAACAGCAGCAGCAGCCTAAGCATATCCACTTTTTCCCGTACCCTTCCATTCAATAAATCGGTCAGGTAGTCCAAGCCGTAACGGAAGACACTTTGCTCTTTGCGCCCATGTTTTTTCATCTTCAAAGGCTTGACGGCTTTTTCCTTCCATTCGCCGACTTTGTGCGCCCAACAGAAGCCAATGGCAAGCAACGCCATCATCTTTTTGATGCGAGGGGGTTTGGTGAAGTGAGTGGCTTCCATGTGAAAACCGCGTCCTTTCAAGCATTGGAACAGGTTTTCGATTTCCCAACGTAGCCGATAAGTGCCAATTGGATCAGCCGTGTAGTGGTTGCTGGCGATAATCAACAACTCACCACTGGGCAGCTTTGAGCCACTGAGCCAAACCCATTCCCCGCTAACTTCGCGACGGTGACGGAGAACGCGCCGTTTACCCGGCTTGAGGTTGGCAAACAGCGAGCGGACATACGTCTCTTTTCCGTGTTTGTCGGTCATCAACTGATTACCCTTGATGCGAATCAAGTAGGGAATCTCTTTGGAAGACAACCACTTCCACCATTGACCACCAATAAACTCACGGTCAGCCAACACACCCAAGATGTTGTTGCTCCCGAATTGGCTGATAAATCGTTGCAGCAGGGCAATACGTTCACGTTGGTTAGAATTACCGCGTTTGTTCAACACCATCCAGTAAACGGGGATAGCTGCACCTTGGTAAACAACCGCCAAAGTCAGGATGTTAAGGTTGGATTTGCCCCATTTCCAGTTGGTTCTGTCGAGTGTGAGGTAGTATTGTTGACCACTAAAGGCGAACATTCCCATAAGAAAGTGGGCAATGTCATTGTAATTAAAGAACACTTGGCTAAAAAAGCGTTGCATCCGTCGATAGCGGGAAGCAATGTCAGTGTCAGAATCTATGTGCACCGCCAACAACGCCAAATTCATTTGTCGCGCATTCAGCAAGGCCAGCAGCATTCCCACAAAACAATCCAAACGGGGCTTGCCCCAACTCAAGTGGGCTTTTAAACTGTCACGTAGTCCATCGCTCAGATCCATTTTGCTCTCCTGTGTGGTAACTAGAGAGTAAAACATAGGAGCGGTGGACTTTCACTATCTCCATGACAAACATGCTAAATCAATGGGTTAGTGGTTTTGTCGTGTACAGAGAGATATGCCCTAACAGTTTATTAGGCAGCGTTCTGGAATATCAGGATAGGAAGCCTGCGCTCAATCGGTGAGCACACGCCGCCTATCCGGTTCGTCGAGAATTCCGCATAGTCTGGCATTATCATAAATCGTGCCCCCAAAAATTCAGTTAATGTTAATGGATAAGAAGCATACACGAAGCCCCGTAGAACCGGCAACTACGTATTCCCATGAGTTCTGGGAAAATTACACACTTTTTCTTGTTAAACAAGGCGTTACTCAGAAGTATGTAACGTGGTATGTGTTGCGTACCAAGCAGTACATCGCCTATTTTCCCGACGATCACATCCGCACCCATACAGCCCAACAAGTAGAGGAATTTCTCAACAAAGTTGGGCGTGAAGTCAACTTGAAAGCCTGGCAATTTGGGCAAGTTGTCGATGCTATACGGATTCTGTTTTGTCTGGCATTGAAAAAAACTTGGGCAAACGACTTCGATTGGGAATATTGGTCAGCGTCCGCGAAAAAGTTAGATGCCAATCATGCCACTGTTGCCCGTGATTACACCGATGCCCTCGAAGGTCTGGAAATGCTCGAAGGTGAAGAGCGTTGCTCTAAGGTTTGTTGGGTAGGCACTGAG
>JBEUIR010000412.1:0-2236 GCA_040415395.1 Candidatus Thiothrix namsaraevi | reverse complement strand
CGCCTATATCAAAGCAATGGTGGAGCGTTTGAGTAAGCTAGACCATGCACGGCACATTCAGCGGCTGGAACTGGAAAGCACCGGGCAGGGCTGGAAAGCAGCGGCTTGAAATCTGTTACAACAATCAAAACCCGATCAAGAAAACCACCACCAAAGAGCCGCACCTGATGCGGCTTTTTTGTGTCTGGGATTCAGCCATGCACCTGAACATTTTCCCGCCCCGGCGTTCGCACTCCTCCTCACCTGCCGGGTTTTTGCATTTTTTTCGCTGATTTTTAACAGTTCCTAGGCTGGAAGCGGGTTATAGCAGGGCAGTACCTCACGCCAATGTCACAAAACAGCACAAAATGACACACCCCAAAACGTTGTTAATGTTGCCCCTGTAACGGTTTTTACTATGCAGCGGCATCTAGTAATAACAGCGCTAAATTATTGCGAACAGACGGAATATATTGAACGCATTATCACTCATTGGACACATGACCATGCAACCATCTACCCGGCAAGTTTGGAACAACTACATGAATGCTTACGCGCAAGCCATCGGGAATCCTAACGTGGTGCGCAACGAAACCGCGCATTATCCACCCCTCGCACAACAGAAAACCTTTTTACGGGTAGCAGAGCGGGCGGAATTCCTCAAAAACGTGAATCATATTCCCGTCACTGCCCAACTGGGACAACGTGTCGGCGTGGGTGTCAGTCAGCCGTTAGCAAGTCGCACTAACACCGACATCGAAGAGCGCCGTACCCGCGAAATTGCCGACCTGCAAGGCGACGAATACCGCTGTATGCAAACCAACACCGATACGCACATCAGCTATCGGACGTTAGACAGTTGGGCGCACATGGATAATTTCCAGAAAACGTACAACGGTAGCCTGAGCCTGCAAAAGGCGCGTGACCGTCTGATGATCGGATTCAACGGCGAAACCGCTGCTCCCGTCACTGACAAGACCGTTAACCCATTGCTGCAAGACGTTAATATTGGCTGGTTCGCAAAAGTGCGCAACAGCGAACCATCACGCATCCTCGGTTATGACTCAGACGGCGCGGCAACCACTGACACGTACAAAGTAGGTGAGGGCGGCAACTACAAAACCCTTGATATGCTGGTTTTTGACATGATCACTAACTTGCTGGATGCATGGCATCAAGGCGCGGATGATCTTGTGGTATTGGTCGGGCGTGAAATCTGGACAAGCCACGGTTTATCCTTGTTGTCTAACAGCACCTTACCCACTGAGCGCAACGCCTTAAGCACATGGTTCGCGGCGCAAACCGTCGCAGGCTTACCGTGCATCATGCCGCCATTCTTCCCGGTGCGTGGTGTGGTCGTGACCAGCTACAGCAACCTATCAATCTATTACCAGTTAGGCACATTACGCCGGGCGATTATCGACAACCCCAAGCGTGACCGCCTCGAAGAATACCACTCGGAAAATGAAGCCTATGTGGTGGAAGACTTCGGCAAATTCGCAGGCGTGCGCAACGGGGCGATTTTGCTACCGACCGGCACGGGCGAATGGGTGTAACCATGTTGTCACCCGCTGCACAACACCGCACCGGCACACGCACGACGCGGGCAGATTTGCCCGCTACGGCGGCAACGGTGAACCCGGCGCGTGAAGCCTGTCATGACAGCATCATTGCAGCGCAATTCAGCGCGGATTATCACCGCATGAGTCACATTAAAAGCCGTGCCACCCGTGCCAGTGTCAAGCGGCACGCGCTCACCCAGTACCAAGCATGGCTAAATACCTTCATGGTGCAACAAGCCTACGAAAGCAAAGAAGCGATCATGTTTGTCTGGCTGACCGTGTGGCATATCGACGTGGGCGAATGGCAACGCGGCTTAGAACTGGCACGGTTTGCACTCGCTGAGCGGCTGAGCGCTCCCAAAGACTTTTCACGCACCTTAGCGGAAACCGTCACCGAAGAAATCGCGGGCGGTATCCTCAAAGCGGGCGACACTGCCACCCATGCCGACGTGCTCGACGATCTGGCGCAAGTGGTTAGCGGTTACGACATGACCGACCAAATAACCGCAAAACTCCACAAAGCGCGGGCATTGGCACGGCTGGACACTGATCCTGAAAAGGCACGGGAACTGCTGATGATAGCGGCGCAACTTGACCCGAATTCGGGCGTGAAACGTTACCTCAAAACGTTGGATGCTGGTGCTAAGCCGACACCCAGTCAAGCCCCCGAAAAGATAGCGGATTACAGCCTATCA
>JBEUIR010000411.1:0-2249 GCA_040415395.1 Candidatus Thiothrix namsaraevi | reverse complement strand
CCCCGATTTCCCGCACTACGCCGAACAACTCGCCTTTGATCAGGTGTTGGCAAGCCACCCTGAATTTGCCTTAGACGGTTACGGAATGCCCCCCGAACAATTCGATGCCACCTTGCAGCGTTTACGCTTGGCAGTCGTAGGTTTTGAGCTGCAACCCGCGCCACACATCCCCGCGTTGGATGCCCCCTGCGGTCAATACCACACCTTCCGCGATTTCATCGAATGCGGCGCAACCCAAGCCAACACCGGTTTACCCAATCTGCCCAAACAGCCTGACACCTATAACGCACTCGCCGCGCTTGCCCTGCACATTATCGACCCGGTAATGGATTACTTTGGCGGTATCGAACTCACCTACGGTTTCTGTTCCCCCGAACTCGCCAAACACATTAAAGGCAGCATCGACCCCAAACGCGACCAACACGCCGCCCATGAAGTGAATACCCGTGGCAACCTGATCTGCGAACGCAAGGGTGCAGCCTGTGATTTCATCATCCCCGACGAAAACATGCTGGAAGTCGCGCAATGGATGGTACAAAACACCCCGTTTGACCGCCTGTATTTCTACGGCAACGACAAACCGCTACACGTCAGCTACGGCGATGCACACAACCGCGTAATCGTGCTGATGTTACCGGGGAAAAGCGGGCGGCTCGTGCCGAAAGTGGTGACGGCGGAAAGGTTCAGCGAAATAACCCTTGATTGCCCTCATTAAGTCTACATTGAGCTACACTAAGCGTAACTTCATGTAGACCTAAATAGCGATGCAACCGATTAAACACTTAGCAAATACGCTCAAAGCACTGGCTAACAGTGAACATTGTTTGTTCACCTTGAGTGATTTACGGGGCGCAATGCCGGAACAAACCCCTGCTGCATTCAAGGCATTACTCAGCCGTGCAGAGCAGACTGGCTTGCTTAAACGCATTTGCCGGGGTTTATACCTTTACCCAGAAACCTGCGCTAACGATGGCTTGCTGTTGTACCGTGCGGCGGCGCGGTTGCGGGCGGGTGAATTTAATTACATCAGTCTGGAATCAGCCTTGAGTGATGCGGGGGTTATCTCTCAGCTTCCCATGAACTGGGTTACGCTGATGTCATCGGGACGCACGCATATTATGGATTGTGGCAACTTCGGCAAGATTGAATTCATCCACACCAAAAAGCAGGCAGCAGATTTGGCAAACCAACTGGTTTACGACACCCGTTGCCATTTGTGGCGGGCAAATGTGGGATTGGCGTTACGCGATATGAAACGCACCTGTCGCGATACGGATTTAATTGACTGGGAGGTTGCCCATGAACTTGTTTGACCAGCTTGTTTCCCAAGCCATGCAAGAGCAAGGTGATCTAGCCCCGTTACGCATCGTGGTGGAAAAAGAGTTGCTGCACCATGACATCCTGCGGGAGATGGCGGAAGCGGGGTTGTTGAGTCAATTGACTTTCATCGGTGGCACTTGCTTGCGGGCGTGTTACGGTTCTAACCGTTTAAGCGAAGACTTGGATTTTACCGGCGGTGCTGACTTTCAGCGTGAAACCCTGAGTCACTTGGGCGCGGTATTGGTTGAACGTTTACGGGTAAAATACGGTCTTGCGGTTGAAGTCAGCGAGCCAAGCCGCGAATCGGGTAATGTGGATACGTGGAAATTACGGGTGATTACCCAGCCGAAACAACGGCATTTGCCTGCCCAGCGCATTAACATCGACATTTGCGCTATCCCCAGTTACGACAAACGCCCGCAGGTATTACGCAACCATTACGGGGTGGACATGGGAACATCCGGTCTGATCCTGCAAGCCGAAAGCCGTGAAGAAATTCTTGCTGACAAATTAGTGGCTTTCGCGTTACGCCCTAATCGCATCAAAAACCGTGACTTGTGGGACATCACTTGGTTGCGGCAACAAAATATTAATGCTCCATTAGACTTGGTAGCAAAGAAGGTGATTGATCATCGCTATGCGACCCAACAGTTTACGCAATTGATGGCACAACGTTCCCAGCAGTTGCGTGATGACCCAGATATTCATCGCTATTTTGTGCAGGAAATGCGCCGCTTTCTCCCAACTGCTGTAGTGGTGCGCACAGTAGAAAATACCGCCTTTTGGACTTATCTGGCAGACACCGTGCAGGGCGAATGCACGCGGGTTATGCAATTTTTAGAGGCGGGTGATACAGCTCAGCAGTTTACGATGTAAAATCAAAGGGGTCGGACTCTAATACTGCGACCTGAAACGAAGTTATTCTTTAA
>JBEUIR010000410.1:0-2253 GCA_040415395.1 Candidatus Thiothrix namsaraevi | reverse complement strand
CACGTTATGCGATCGGCATAGGGTTGATGCTGAATGTGCCAAAGCATTGTTCTCGTTTTTGAGATACACCCCCAAGCATTGGCCTCAGGTTGACTTTTTCTCAGCACTATTGGAGCAGCAACTTGAATTGATTGATTCTGTGGATGTTAGGGAGTTTGATGCCTTGTTTGCTGGAGATTATTCGGTAGACAGGTTTTTAGCCTTAGTTAAGGTTTGGGGCTTGCACGCAATGGATGATGAGGCAGCAGAGCAAGCAGCCCGCGAAAAACGCACGGCATTACCCGCTGTTGCCCGTCTGACAGCGGTTGGCTTTGGCGAGGTGGCTGATTATTTTATGGAAAGTGGGCAATGGCAGGTATTGGGGAAATTACAGCCCATATTTGCACTGTTCTCAAATATGGGGTTGCTTGCGCCATCGTCTGTCTTGCCAGCTTCATCTGCGATGGATTGGTCGGCGTACCCAGATGCGCTTCAGCCTGCCTTGCTGCACTTACAGCGTTATCACCTTGCACCCCAAAAGGTTGCCCGACGTATTTTATCGGCTCATTGCCCCCAGCCCGATGCTTTGCAGCAGGAAATAGTGGTGCTTGAGCAAAAGCTGGTGGGGTGCTTGGAGCCTGCACAACAACAGGCAATGGCAAAGCGTTTGCTGAATCTAAAGCAGCGTTTGATCGCAACTGGTGCTATTCCTGCGACACAATTGGAAAAACTTTCGGGCAAATTACGCCATGCTGCTTATAGCAACCTGCTGGAAAGTTGGCAGCGGCATTGCTGGCAGGTTATTCAGGGGCATATTCAGGAGCGCCTGAGTTTACCCACGATCCCAACTGCGTGGATGCAGGACAAACGGCATAAACACAGTCTGGCTGCCCTGTGCAAATTGGGGGAAAGGGAGCGTAGTTTGGCAAGTTTGTTATTGCGAGCCAATCTGGCGGGCGAACATCAGGATTTACGCTATGTGCCTAAAAATCAGGAATGGCTGGGCAGCATGGAACGTGCCGGTATCAATATGCAACCTTGGCTGCAATCCAGTCCCTTATGGCTTGAGATTGAAACCGGGGAGGCAACGCTGGCATTGCGCTTGCAGTTTGCGGATGATGTGTTTGACATTCTGCAAATGGGGGATCATTTCGAGACGTGTTTGAGCCATGACCAATTCAATTTTTTCTCGGTGGTCGCTAATGCGGCGGATTTAAATAAACGGGTGGTGTATGCCTATGATGCGGCAGGAAGGGTATTTGGGCGCTGCTTATTGGGCATATCGGCTGAAAAACGTTTGTTGTCTTTTCATTCCTATAGCCACGCGCACTATGCCGCTTTTGAAAAAGCGCTCAATCAGTTCCTGACAATGTTGGAGCAGAGCATGGGTATTCAGCGCGGCAGCACCGGGCGGATTCCACTGCTGTTAGCAGGCAACTGGTACGATGATGGTGTGCGTACACTGCTGCCAGAGTATGCAGCGCTTGCCCCGGCAAGTGTGTTTCGGAAACAGCTTAAACACTTGTCGCCAGCGAAAATTCTTTCCAGCTTCCAGCAGGCGATTGCACCACTGTCGATCACTGAAGAGGGTATTTTACAGCTACTCGCCTTGGATGAAATTCAGTCATCTTCCACCTGTTTGTTTGGGATCCATCTGCAAGCGCAGCAAATGGGGCTTGCCAGTGTCGTGGTGAGTGACAAATTGGTGGAGACCTTGTTGACGCTGGGTAGTGTGCCTCACTCACACATTTGGTCATTGGCTAAAGATTGGATTGTTGAGCGTTTATTGCATGGGTTGACTGACGATCTTCGCCTGTATTCGGCATCCAAGATGGCGTTGTTGTTATCGCAAAGCCCGGTCATGTTGTTGGGATTGGTGCGTAAAGCTGTCCCGCTTATGGATAAAAGCTATGGGATTTATCAGTCGGATATTCATGTTTACCATGCACGTGCTTTACTGGCTTTGCACCGTCCTCATAAAGCTGAAACTGCTTACCGGATGGCGATGCAACGTTACCAAGGCAGTGGTGGTATGGGGATGAAGCCCGAACAAGTCAGTCAGGAAATGGCAGAGCGGTTGGGGATTATGGGCTATTGATTCACCGATTTTACTTAAGTTTTACCGCATCTTTATGACTGGATATGAGGCTTTGCATACACTGATTCCAACAGAGCAGGAACAAGTATGGAGCGTATATTATGATTATTGAATCACCAGAGGTTATGGTGGCGGTCGTCGGTGGGGTTTTCGGCTTGCTCGGTGTGATTGTCCGT
>JBEUIR010000409.1:0-2254 GCA_040415395.1 Candidatus Thiothrix namsaraevi | reverse complement strand
GCACTTGGCGCATGGTCGGGTCGGCTTCAAAGACCCAAACTTCTTCGCTAGGCCAGGGGGCAGTACTCGCGGGCAAGGCTAATGCGGTAACATTGGCGAGGGCGCGTCCGGTGAGTTTGAGCGTCCATTCGCCGGGACGCAATTGCACTTGCAGCTTGCCATCCTGCCCCATGCGCGTGGGTAAAGGGCTGTCGAGGTGCAGCGGGATGAAACCATCCAGCAACACCGGGGTGAATTCGGCGTAGCGTTGCTTGCCTGCGACACGCAATTGGATCTGGGTGGTAACTTCGAGTGGGTGCGAATCCAACACTTTGCGGAATACTTGCACTTCGAGGTTGTCTGCGCTGGCTTCTTGGTTGGTTTGGCTGAGCCATAAACTGCCAGCGGCGTTGAATTCGGGGGTGGCTATGGTTGCGCCATTGACGCTGAGTTGCACCAAGCCGCTGGTCGGGGCAACGAAGAGCGCTTCGGGGAGTTTATCCCAGACGAATTGCCCGCTGAGATCGTGGCTGCCTGCGGGGAGGGTGACGACGGGATAGCCGTCTTTTTCCAGCACGACCAAGAGGCTGTTGGTGGCGTTGCGCACTTGTTGCGGCCAGTGTTGCGCATCACCGGGGAGGCGTACTTGGGTTTCGCCATAGACTTCCCAGCGTTGGGTGAACGTGCCGCCGGTGGTGGTGAGTTGCAAATCTAAGCGCCCCGGCCAAGCGCATTGGCGTTCTTCGGCGTTGAAGAGGTAGGGGCATTGCAGGTCTTTGTGCCCATCCAACACCCAGCCTATCCAGGGTTTGAGCGGGTCGGGGACGTTTTCGGGGGCAAGCGGGTTGGCGTGTGCGCTGGTGAGCAGTAACAGCCAAAAGGGCAGGAGGCGCAGAAAATGTAACATGGCAGTGCCTTTGGATTTTTATTGTTGTTAACTATACCCATATCATTTTAATTTCACCACCTCCACACGCACGCCATCGCTGACGAGTAGCCACGCACTCAGTTTGGGAAGCACGGCAATATCAGGTAACTGCAAATACCCTTCTACTTGGGTAATACCGGCTTGGCGTTTAGCTATCCAACCCGCCTCACCATCGGATTGTTTGCTGTATTTCAGTTCGATCAAATGCTGGTGATCCACCACAATTGGGCTACGTTCCAGCAGCAGAATGTCGGGGTACTTACGGTTCATTTCCCGCTCGCTCTGAATGAAATACACCGAGGTTTGGTACAACAAAGTGAGCAACAGCACTTTAACGTGCTTTTCATCCATTCCCATCGCATCGCGGTTGGAGAGCAATTGCAGCGCCCGTTCCATCTCAGTAATCAACGGTTGGATGTCATCTTGTAACGCCAATACTTCCACCGCCAACGCAATCGCCCGATTGGAAATCGTCATTTGATTGCGGCGTTCCAATTCGACTTTGAAATACTGGAAGTACAACTCACGCATCACGTAATTGGGTATGCTGAACACCTCGCCAGCCAAGGTTTTGCGCTGCAACGACACAAAGCCCATATACGCTAACAAACTAATGAAATCGTCACGCTCGAAGCCTTTTTCAAAGTCAAATTTGCGGCGTTGTTGCGCTGTCACCTCCCCGTTTGTCATCAGCTCATCCAGCACGGCGAAATTGGTATCGCGGTTGCCGATGCTGAACATGCCGAGAATTTTGCCGTAATCGGAGGCAATGTTTTCATCCAGCATCGGGTCAGGATAAGCACAGTGTTTTAGGCGGAAGTTTTTGACGAAATATAGCACCATATTGGCGTTGAATACGGTGTCAGTTGCGGGCGCAAAACGGTAGCCGTTATACCAGCGAGTGATGTCCGCCAACAAGGTATCGGGTTCAAGATTGCACGCCTCCACCAAGGGCTGGAGCAAAGCAGCCACTTCTGTTTTGGTGAAACCGATGGCTTCATTGAAATCTTCGTGTAGGGAAAGGTTTTCGCCGATATTGAAGCCGCTGGTCATGCTGTCGAGCATGATTGGGGTTACGCCAGTGATGTATAAACGGTCGACTGTGCCGCGCTGGGTAGCGGTTTTGATGGTTTCGTAGAAGCTGCGCACGAAGCCACCTTTGCCGACGACACGTTGGAACAATATCAGGTCATCCGCCAAAATAGTGTTGGCGAAGTGGTCGTATTCGTCGATCAGCAGCAGGATTTTTTGCCCGCTCATGACTTCAAAAAAATATTCCATTTTGGCTGCGGGCGAAGTTTTCAGCTCGATTGTCGCCCCTAGCGCCTCTGCATAACCGTAGCGGCG
>JBEUIR010000408.1:0-2262 GCA_040415395.1 Candidatus Thiothrix namsaraevi | reverse complement strand
ATACCACGCTGACTTGCCGAGGCCAGGCATTGATCACCGCATTGATCAGGGTTGCCAGCGGAATCGCGAAAAACACGCCCCAAATGCCCCAAATCGAGCCAAAAAACAACACCGCTGTGATAATTGCGGCGGGGTGTAAATTAACCATTTCTGCGAACAGCAACGGTACTAGCAGGTTGCCATCCAGAAATTGGATAATCCCGTAAGCGATCATGACGTAGGCAAAATCGGCGTTAAATCCCCATTGGAAATACGCCACAATCGCCACCGGCAACGTCACCACCGCAGCCCCTACGTAGGGAACTAATACTGAAATGCCCACCAAAAACGACAAGAGCATTGAATAACGCAAATCAAACGCCACAAATGCGATGAAAGAAACCGCCCACACGATCAGAATTTCCAGAAACTTACCGCGTACATAACCGGCGATTTTGGCATTCACTTCGCGCCAGACCTGCATCACCAATTCGCGGTCACTGGGTAGGAAATTACCGAACCATGCCAACACCATATCTTTGTCTTTCAAAAAGAAAAATACCAGCAACGGTACGACCACCAAATACACAATAAAGGCGATCAGGTTAAAGACCGATGACAAGGAAAAACTCAATACATGCCGGGATAATTGGGTTAGCTCATTGCGCAGGCTATTGAGCAATTCCACGATGGCTTGTTCGGAAATCAAGGTGGGGTACTTTTCAGGCAGTGTCAACAGGGCATCTTGCCCAGCGGCGATCATGCCCGGAATTTCCAAGGCAAATTGCGTTGCTTGTTTGAACATGAGCGGGGCGAGTATCACCATTACCAATAACAGCATCATTACAAACAGACTGAAGACCAGCAAAATCGCGGGAAAGCGTGGCAACTTACAGCATCGCAACAAATGCACCGCACCGTCCAACAGGTAGGCGATAATGACGGCTGCCAACATCGGTGCAAGTATTTTTCCCGCAAAAACAATGACACTTAAGCCCATTAGCAGCAACAGTGCCAAAATGGCGACTTGGGGGTTGGAGAAGTGTCGGGTATACCAGTCATTAAGCAGTTTAAGCATAGGGTTATTATCGTGGCATTTGCTGGTTAGAGGTAGGGGATACTAGCAGACCCGCGTTAAAAATGGCATAAACCGGTGACAAACAGGGCGGCGACCTTGTGAGGTATTTCGCTTGCTTCTTAACTAAAAAGGATTGTGCCAATGTTAATGCCCTTACTTGCCATCTTGGCTGGTTTTGCTCTGCTGATGTGGAGTGCGGATAAATTCGTGGATGGAGCTGCCGCAACAGCTAAACATCTGGGAGTTTCGACTTTATTGATTGGGATGGTGGTGGTGGGCTTTGGGACATCTGCCCCTGAGATGGTCGTGTCTGCTTTTGCTGCATTGGATGGTAAACCGGCTCTGGCTTTGGGCAATGCTTACGGTTCCAATATTATCAATATTACCTTGATTCTAGGGTTATCGGCTGTATTTGCAACGCTTGCGGTGCATTCCAGCATCGTGCGTAAAGAGTTACCCATTTTGGTGGGTGTGACTTTACTGGCAGGTTGGCAGTTGTGGGATGGCGAAATTAGCCGTGCTGACGCTATCGTGCTGTTAGTCGTGCTGTTCGCCATTATGGGTTGGATGGTGTATTCCGCCAAGCGCGGCAAGCAGGATAGCTTGGGCGATGAAATGTCAGATGAAATAGCTGACAATTCCCTAACCTTAAAAGCGGCTATTGTATGGTTAGTGATCGGTCTGTTGTTGCTCATGGCAAGCTCGAAAATGTTGGTATGGGGTGCGGTCAGCATTGCACAAGGCTTAGGCGTTAGTGAATTGGTTATTGGTTTAACCATTGTGGCGTTTGGTACGTCGTTACCGGAATTGGCAGCCTCCATTGCTGCGGCGCGTAAAGGCGAGGCGGATTTAGCGATAGGTAATGTCGTCGGCTCTAACCTGTTTAACACGCTGGCAGTGGTAGGTATCGCAGGTGTCATTGCACCGATGCAGGTTGGGGCGGAAGTGCTAAGCCGTGACTGGGCGGTGATGTTTGCTGTGACCGTTGGCTTGTTTATTATGGCGTATGGTTTCCGCAAGCCGGGATACCTTACCCGTTGGGAAGGCAGTTTATTGTTGAGTGCTTATCTGGCATACACCGGCTGGTTGATTTACACAGTGGTCGCATAAGAAACCAAAGGGATCAGGGTGGAATTAAAAAGCCGATGATGGCGGGCTTTGTGACCTTGGGGGTATGTGCGACCTTGGGTTTGACTATGGTGGGG
>JBEUIR010000407.1:0-2264 GCA_040415395.1 Candidatus Thiothrix namsaraevi | reverse complement strand
ACTTGTCATAAGCCAGCAACAATCACCTGCTAGATTATATAGATTTACCGCTGCCCCCGGAGTAAACCACCATGCTCGAACGCTATACAGGCTGCACCGTCAGTGAGGCTTACGCCACCGGCAGTAACGGCATCCACATGCCGCGCTACCCCTACTACGCTGCGTATGATTTGCCGGGCGAATGCCATTACTATTACCGCCGTTCGGTGCAATACCTGACCTGCCAGACAGCGCGTTTCCTGCTCATCGGCGGCGAAGCGACCACCTTGGTAAACGATGGCGTGGTGGATTTCAGTCGTGATTTAAACCCTTGGTGGCACGGCTTTTTTCAGGAACATTTCGGCAAGCAAATGGGCGAGGTGGTGCGCTACGCAGGCGGACACAGCTATCTGGAATACCTCGGCAACCACCCGCAATCCAAACTGGTCGTGCCGCACCCCTACCCCGCCGATCAAATTGCCAGTGACCATTACTATCTGGAAAACCCGGAACTGATCGTGCAACTCAACGACAAGGGGCGAATGGCAGAGATTTCTTCACACTGCATCCCCTATCAGGTCTATGACGCTGCCACCTTTGCAGGCAAAACCTGGCGGGAAGGCTGGGAATTGCCCTTCGTCATTAAGCTGGCAGCGCCTTCCGGCGGTGGTGATGGCGTGGCGATTTGCCAGACCGAACAAGATGTACAAGCCGCGCAAGAACGTTTCGGCGGGCATCGGGTCAAGGTTGAACATTTCATCGGCGGCTATTTAGCCAATTACAACCTCAACCTGCACGTTGACCGTGATGGCGCGATCCGTTTCATTGGCGGCTCGGAACAGCGGATTTCCGCCAGCGCCCGTTACGAGGGCAATTTCATTGACCTCTGCTGGCATCCCTCCCCCGAACTCGAAGCTATCGCGGTGGAAATTGCCCGCAATGCCGCGCACGTAGGCTGGTTTGGGGTGTGCGGGCTGGATGTGATCAAAGCTGCCGACGGCAAGCTGTATTTCATCGACCCCAATTTCCGCCTCAATGGTTCGACCCCGTTCCATTTCATCCGTGAACATTTCCTCACACATTTCCAGCGCCCCCATCTGGAAACCGGTTATTTTTGCTACCTCGGCAATCCGCTGACCTTTTTGGAAACATTCCGCCCCGAAATTGAGAAAAAAATCCTCATGCCCGTTGGTTTGTACTACGACCCTAGTTATGATCAGAAGACGCGGGTTTATTTGGCACAAGTGACCGAAAATGACGTGGATGCCCATGTCAGCCTGCGTGACACGTTGGCACAGCGCGGGCTGCTGCCGGGGATTCACTTATAATTGACGCAGCACACATGGAAATTGACCAACCCTTCCAATACATTGAGGGAGAAAGCCCTGTTTTACTGGAACTACCGCATGGCGGTCACTTGACCCCGGATGAGGTCAAACCTTACTTGCACCCCAAGTTCACGCCCGGCGACCGCCGCGAAGATGCCGATGAATTTTCCGACGCTCTCTATCTCGATTTGCCCAGTAAGCCGCACGTACTGCGCTTCCGATTGTGGCGTGCCCATGCCGACCCCAATCGCCGTTACGACGATTTCAGTGCGGATGGCGTGGTTAAGACACACACCAGCCAAGGCGTGAAGATTTACCAATCCGAACGCGGAATGCCGGAAGCGGTGCGGCAAACGGTCATCGAACGTTACGTCATGCCACACCAACGGAAAATGCTGGAATTGCTGGCGAATCCGCAAATTAAACAAGTGCTGTTCTGTCACACCATGCCGGGGATTGGCACGAGCGTTTCCAAAGACCGGGGCAATTTGCGCCCACTATTCATGTTTGGCAACGGCGGCGATATGCATGGCAAGCCACACCACAACTGCTACGCCAATAAGAAAACGCTAGAACACATGTCCAGCATTATTGAAGACCATTTCCACGAGCTGGATGTCGGTTTCAACTTTTGTGACGTGATCCGCTGCAACAACCCGTATTCGGGGATTAACTCGTTGGGGCGTTTTACCTGTGAACAATTCAAGGGCAAACACCCGTTCACACTGGAAATCAACCGTGATTTATTGTTGCATAACCCCGAAAATATCATTCCGGTGCGGCACATTATTGACTTAATTGTGCAGAAATTGGCAGCGGGACAAGCCTAAGCCTACCCACTGTCTCCCTCGTTTGAGCTTAGCTACGCGCCGTCAACCACTCACCAATCGCGGGTGGAATCGTTTTCTGCGCTTTGCCGCTCACGTAAATACCGATGTGACCGCCTTTGAAAGACAG
>JBEUIR010000406.1:0-2271 GCA_040415395.1 Candidatus Thiothrix namsaraevi | reverse complement strand
TGCGCAGGATTTCACCTCGGTCAGGGAAGGCTGTCACGTAAACCAAGCCTGCCGAACTTGACTTGAACAAGTTGGCAAGTTCGGCGTGGCGAATTCCGTCTACTGGGCCGCTGCTAGTTACGGCTTCGACCAAAATCAGCCAGTTTTTCTCGCGGTGATAGAGCACTATGTCAGGCATTTTGCCGTGGTTGCCGACTTCAACGCCCAATGATTGCAACAACGATTCGTTGAAATAGCCCCATTTGCTGCCAGTGTCACCCACGTATACCAGTTCGCCACCGGGTACGAAATGTGGGGCAAATACCTCAATAATCTGCCGGATCAGGTCGGAATGTGCGCCCGGACTCAAAGTAATCGTTTGATCTTGCTGAATGGTGACGGGAATGCGTCGCATATCACGGTGGCGGGCAAACTGGTCAGCCAGTGTTTGCCGTTGTGCCAAATAGTTGCCTAAAGCGGCATCCCAAGCTTTTGTGCCAAACTGTTGGAACAGCACAAGAGCTTGTTCCTCGACTTGATAGCAATTATCCGCGCTGTTCACTGCCCGGTCGGGTTTGTCCGGGTTGTGCAGCAAGACACCTGCCGCCACTAATTGTTTGACGCTGTATTTGCGCACACTTTCACGGGTGTTTTCGGCGTAATTGCGTGCCATTTGTTGGCGGGCAAAATCCAGTATGGCGCGGATACCCAGCAGTGGGTTGCTGGCATGTTGCCATTGCGCATCAGCAGGTAAATTCAGCAATGCCAGCAACGTAATGGCGGTGCGTTCGTTGAGTTGCTCTTTGGGCATCCCCAAGGCTTGGAGGATGTGCAATGCGTCGTTGATGCGTTCTTGCTGTGTGGTCATAGGGCTGCAACCAATTGGTCGATGGTGGTTTGGTCAAGGCTGGCATAGCTGGCGGCACATTCGCCGAGTACCAGCAATTGGGCGCGGCTGGGGTAACGCAAGGTGCGCAAGTCGGTAGCGTTGACTTGTGTATGCCCGGAAAATACGCGGAACCAATCATCCAGCACAGTCGAATTGAGGAAGGTTGCCAAACCGCTTGCCAGTGTTGCATCCAGCCCTGCTTTACTAATGTGGAAGATATTCCAGTGGTTTTCAAAACCGATCAGCTCACTACCCAGCATTTCCGGTGTCAGGTGGTAAGCGACAACACGACGGCGTTCTTCCTTGGAGGAAAAGCGTTTAACCAGCACGTAATGTCCGTTTGGCATCAGCCATTTGCGGGAGGCTGGTAGTAGGTGCAAAGCGTTAGGTTTCTTGTGTGGTTTAGGCCAAACTAGTTGTCCGGTACTGAAATGGTGTGGGTAGAGCAAAGGCACGGTGTTGTTGCTGGGTTGTACGCTCCAGCATTCTTTCAGGCGGAAATCGACCACGGGGCCGGTGCAAACTTCCAAGCCTAGTTCTACCAACGAATGGGTACTGACGGCGGGAATATCTGTTGCTGCATGGCTGGTCGGGATGTGGATGAATTGCTCGACATCACCCGGTTTGACGATGTTCGCAAAGGCAAAGCAGGCTTCCTGATAGTCATCGAAACGGGCATCGTGCGAAGTCGAGACGGTGACTTGCCCTTGTTCCTCGCTTTTGACCAGATGAATGATGATGTTTTCTTGTAATACGTCGTCTGCACTGAAGGCTTTGCTGCGGCTTTCAAACAGGTGGATGTGGCGAATAGCGCACTGTCTTAACAGCAGTTCACGGAACGGGCGGTAATAGCTGCCGTTGCAGAACGAGCGCGGGATAATGGCTACCAGTTCGCCGCCGGTTTCCAGCAGCAGGATGGCGAGTGCAACAAAGCCCGTGTACAGATTGACGGTTTCAATCCCGGCTTTGCGCAAGAGTTGACGGTGGCGGGACTGGGTGTTGATTTTCTTGTACGGCGGATTGAGGATGGCGTGGGTGTAGCGTTTGCCGATACCTGTTTGTGCTGCAAAACTGGTGTCTTCGATGAAATCAATGGAATGTAATTGGGTAGTGATGTGCCCTTGCCCGCGTTGCACGTATTGTTCCAGTGTCGTTTGCAGGTAACGGCGCAGGGTGGGGTCGATTTCCCATGCGTCCACTGCGGTGCTTGTGCCGTGTTGCAGGGCAGCGTCCAAAAAAGCAGCGGTCAGCGAACCCGTGCCTGCACCAGCATCCAGCAGGCGGGCTTGTTCCGGGTAATGGAATAGCGAAGCCATAAAGCGGGCAATGGCAGCGGATGTCATGTATTGACCTAGCTGGCTGCGTTGGGTGTCCGGCAGTTGTTGGCAGGCTTCGCGGTGAAG
>JBEUIR010000405.1:0-2276 GCA_040415395.1 Candidatus Thiothrix namsaraevi | reverse complement strand
ATCAAGTGCCTGCGATATATTGGTGACACACCGCAGCGCTCAATCTTGTTCTAAGCACGCTTTCTCAAACGCAACGCCCACACCGCCGCAATCACCGCCGCCAAGAACGACACCAACGCCCAATTCGCCAGCGAAAGCCCCAAAATGACCAGCTCTTCGTCTGCGCATAAGCCGCTGACTTCAAACAAGCTGGGAATATTATCGCTGAGGAAATACACCAATTGCTCAATCAGATTCGGATTGCTGCCTGTGCATGACGCGCTACCGGGTGGCTGTAATTGCAACCAAGTTTGATAGCTTGCCGTTGCGGTTCCCACGCCTGCCAGCAAGATTACTAACCCGCCCCATAGCTTTTCACCAAACCCCGTCGCCGCCAGCAACCCAAACACCGCCAGCAGCATGAATAACAACCGCTGAAAAATGCACAAATAACACGGGTGAAGATCCAGCCAAGCGGTCAGCACAAAGCTGCTTGCCGCGAGGCTCATGGCAATCAGACCAAGCGCCAGCCATAAGGTTTTAGAGGTTAATGTCAGCATGTGTACGGGTTTCCTGTATTTTCACAGTACTTATCGTACAAGAATTAGCAGCGCCCTACAGTATGAAAATTCTCTATTGCGGTTGTTTTCTTTTCCGGGGCGGGCTGTGTACAGTAGGCGTTTGGATGTTGTTGAGAGAGTGGCGGTTATGGATACGAAGGCAAATCCTGTGCAGTTGGTGGATCGTTTCGGGCGGCAAGTCACGTATGTGCGGCTTTCCGTGACGGATCGTTGTGATTTGCGTTGCGTGTATTGCATGTCCGAAGACATGACATTTGTACCGCGTGAACAATTACTCACCTTGGAAGAAATGGCACGCTTGGGCAAAGCCTTCGTGGATATGGGGGTAAATAAAATTCGGATTACGGGTGGTGAACCCCTCGTGCGCCGCAATATTTTGAAACTGTTCCAAGATTTGGGGCAACTCGACGGCTTACGGGATCTGACCGTAACCACGAACGGCACGCAATTGGCACGTTATGCCAAAGACCTGCAAGCCGCTGGCGTTACCCGCGTCAATATCAGCCTCGATACCTTAAATCCCGACCGTTTTCACGCCTTAACGCGCTTGGGTGACATTAATAAAGTGCTGGCAGGCATCGACGCAGCCTTGGAAGCGGGTTTCCAGCGCGTCAAACTCAATGCCGTCATTTTGAAACACCGCAACCACGACGAAGTGCTGGATTTGGTGGAATTTGCCCACGAGCGCGGCATGGACATTACCTTTATCGAAGAAATGCCCCTAGGCGTTATCGGCGATCATGACCGTGCCGAAGCGTTTTATTCCAGCGATGAAATTTTGCGCGACTTGCAGCAGCACTTGAGTTTGAGCGCAGTAGAAGAACAGACCGGCGGCCCGGCACGCTATTTTCGCCGTGAAGACAGCGCGTACCGTGTGGGATTTATTTCACCGCATAGCCACAATTTTTGCGATACCTGCAATCGGGTGCGCGTGACGGCAGAAGGACGCTTGCTGCTGTGCTTGGGGCAGGAACATTCAATGGATTTGCGGCGCGTTTTGCGGGCGAACCCAACCGATGATGCGCGGGTGCGAGCAGCTTTGCTCGAATCCATGGCTATTAAGCCGCAAGGGCATGAGTTCAATTTGCAAGCGGCGCAACCGATGATTTTCCGCCACATGAGTGCCACAGGCGGCTAAAGCCTAGCAGCACGGTCTGCCTGTGGTAGAATCCGATCAAACTTACTGTTACACAGGTTCCCTATGACTGAACGTACTGCCAGCGTGGCACGCAACACGCTCGAAACCCAAATCCGCATTACCATCAACCTCGATGGCACGGGCAAATCACGCTTTGCGACCGGCATTCCCTTCCTCGAACATATGCTGGATCAAGTGGCGCGTCACGGCATGATCGACCTCGACATCGAATGCAAAGGCGACCACCACATTGACGACCACCACAGCGTCGAAGACATTGGCATTACTTTAGGGCAAGCGTTTGCACAAGCCGTTGGCGACAAAAAAGGCATCCGCCGCTACGGTCATGCTTACGTGCCGTTGGATGAAGCCCTCTCCCGCGTGGTCATCGACTTTTCCGGCAGACCGGGCTTGGAACATCAGGTGGAATACCCGCGCACCAATATTGGCGCGTTTGAAACCGATTTGTTTTACGAATTCTTTCAAGGCTTTGTGAATCATGCGCTGGTGTCGTTGCACATCGACAATTTGAAAGGGCGCAATTCGCACCACATTGCCGAAACCGTTTTCAAAGCCTT
>JBEUIR010000404.1:0-2279 GCA_040415395.1 Candidatus Thiothrix namsaraevi | reverse complement strand
GTTGACGTGGTAGCCGATTACAAGGGCGATTTCGTGGTGTTCCCCGAACTGTTCACCCTGCAATTATTGTCGATGGAATCGCAGCAATTAAGCCCCGTGGAAGCCATTGAAGCGCTCACCAAATACACCCCGCAATTCCGCAAAGCCATGCGCGACCTAGCGCTACGTTACAATATCAACATTATCGGCGGCTCTCACCCCACGCGGATGCCGAATGGGCGGGTGGAAAACATTTGCTACATTTTCCTGCGTGACGGCACGGTACACGAACAAGCCAAAATTCACCCCACGCCCAATGAAGCGTATTGGTGGAATATCGAAGGCGGCAGTGAGCTGGATGTCATCCAAACCGATTGCGGCCCTATCGGGGTACTGATTTGCTACGACTCGGAATTTCCCGAACTGGCACGCCACCTCACCGATCAGGGCGCACAAATTTTGTTTGTGCCATTTTGCACCGATGAACGCCAAGGCTACTTGCGGGTGCGTTATTGCTGTCAAGCACGCGCGGTCGAAAATCAGATTTACGTGGTGATGTCCGGCAATTGTGGCAACCTGCCCAATGTCGCCAATATGGATATTCAATACGCACAAAGCTGCATTCTCACCCCCTGCGACCTGCCATTTGCACGTGATGGTATCGCCGCCGACACTACCCCCAACACCGAAATGGTCGCCATGGCTGACCTGCGCCCTGATTTACTAATGACTGCCCGCAACAGTGGCTCGGTACAAAACTTGCGCGACCGCCGCCATGACTTGTACCACGTGCGTTGGAAAGGCAAATAGCCTCAAGGCAACGCCACGACTTCATCCCACACGGCGCGTTCTGCTTGATAACTCAGCAGAGCCGCCAGCATCTGCTGCTTACGCTTTGCCCGATGTTCAGCCGATTGGATTTGCTGCCAAGCCAGCGATTGATCACTGAAATTGCGGCGAATATTCCCCAAAAACTGCAATACCTGCGCCAATGCGGGCATACCCTGCCAACCGTGCTGTGGCTGTTGCACCCACTGTTCCAAGGCTTGCACCTGCGCATTCACTGCCGCGTGTTTCGCCTCATACAGTGCCAGCAATTCCGCCTCCACCGCATCCATCACCTGTTGCACCGCTGCGGCATTGGCTAATTGCGCCAAATCGTGCTGTTTGAGCCATGCCACTACCGAAAACAGCATTAAATCGCCAAAAAACTGGCGTTCAAACTCATCCGAAATATCAATCGCCGCATCGTTTTGTTGCGCCACACCGGGGCGAAAACCGTCATCGGCATCCGTGGTACGCTTGTGCAACATCGGCAAATTCGCCGCCGCAAACCGTTCGCCAATTTCCGCCTGAATCAACCGTCCCGCCGTCGGCCCCGACATCCGCAGCCGCAAATGCCCAAACGGAATAATGTATTTCAAACCCTCGACATTGACGATGTAATTTCCGGGGTAAATGGTGCGTGCCGGAGTCAGTGCCAGCGGGTCAGCACTCGGCTGATACACCGTCTTGCGCGTCAAATGTTCGCCAAAGAAAAACGCCTGCAACCGCGCCGCAAAGGTTTCCAAACACGCCCGATGATCATGCGCCCCCGATAACGGACAGGGGTAATCAAAATGGCTAATCTGCTGTTCAAACCCGAATAACTTTGCCAAATCGTGATAAGCAGCATCATGTGGCACTGGCGTATCCCGATGAAACTGGCACGCGCTATTGAGATCATAATCGGCAATTTCGTGCAAAAACGCGCTCACATCATCCAGAAAATTCGCTGCCATCACCGAGGGCGATACCGGCGGATCACCCACCAGTTTCCCGGTCAACATCGCAATGTCATGGGTTTGGAAAATCTGATTAATGTGATGAAAATAATCCAGTTCCGGCAAAAATAACTGGTCGCTATCCACCAGATAATACAAGGTGCGGTCTTTATCCCGCGTCAGTTGCAGCATTTTCAGGTAGCTGAGATTACGGTTGGCAGCCTGCCCTTTGCGGTAAAAACGTTCAGCGGGTTGCGTGGTCAGCAGATTTCCCAAGAGCTGGCGTTGCGCGGCGGGGATGCTTTGCAACACCTGATACTGTTCGGGTAGGTCGAAATGGATCACGTCCAGCCCTTTCGCGGCATATTCCGTCACTAACGCTTGGTGCGCGGCGATGTGCTGCGGCTCGCGGCTGTCTTCAGCAACCACAATCGTCATACCGCCGTCATAGCCGTAACGAGTAATTTGCTGGTGAATGCTTTCCAGACAATTGCGTAAATGCGCGGGGCGATCAGCGACTGGAATGCTCAAGATAAA
>JBEUIR010000403.1:0-2284 GCA_040415395.1 Candidatus Thiothrix namsaraevi | reverse complement strand
TGGTGATGGGGTAATCCACCCACTCATGCTAAACTTACTTCACTCCAATGATTTCTGTGGCAGCCATGAATAAACATTTCACCACCTCCGGTCCTGTTGTCCCTGCCGAGCATTATTGTATCGACCCGATGCAACGCCTCGACTGGGAAGAAATCCACTACCTGATTGCAGCCAAAAAATACTTCGTGCTGCACGCTCCGCGCCAGACGGGTAAGACCAGCACCTTGCTTGCGATGATGGAGGTATTGAACCGCAGCGGCGAATACAACACTCTCTACGTCAATATCGAAGGGGCGCAAGTGGCTCGTGAAGATGCGCACTGGGGCATGACACTGGTGTGCCAAAGCATTGCGGCACGGGCGCGAGACTACGGTATTGAACCGGGTTTGCCCGCCTTGGCAAAGTCCGTGCTGGCGGATACCGATTCGGCTAATGCGGTCACTGAATTGTTATCTCGCTGGGCGCAAATCAGTCCCAAGCCCATCGTGCTGATGCTGGATGAGGTGGATACCCTGATCGGCGATACCTTGATTTCCCTATTACGACAAATCCGCGCAGGCTATGCACAACGCCCTCGCGCTTTCCCGCAAAGCATCATCCTCTGCGGGGTACGTGATGTGCGTGACTATCGTATCGAGAATGCACACAAAGAAACGATTACCGGCGGCAGTGCTTTCAATATCCAGGCAAAATCCCTTGTGATGGGCAGTTTCAACCGTGCCGAAGTGGAAGCCTTATACGCACAACACACCACCGCTACCGGACAAGTGTTTGCGGCTGAGATTTTTCCCGAATTGTGGGAAGACACCCACGGTCAACCCTGGCTGGTGAATGCACTGGGCAATGAAATGACGTGGGAAGACAAAACCGCCCGTGACCGCAGCACGCCCATTACGATGGAACGTTACCAAGCTGCCCGCGAACGTCTGATCCGTTCCCGTGCTACTCACCTTGACCAATTAACGAACCAGCTCAAGGAACGCCGCGTTCATGCCGTGGTTGCTGCGTTGTTAGCGGGTGAAAGCCGGATTGCTAATTTGCAGAATGATGACCTGCAATACGTGGAAGATTTAGGGTTGATCAGAACAAGCCCGCAGATTGCCATTAGCAACCGCATCTATCAGGAAATCATCCCGCGTGAAATTACATGGCAATGGCAAGCGACCATCACCCACCAGCAAGCATGGTATCTGACCCCGGAGCGCCGTTTGGATATGGTGAAATTGTTGACGGCTTTCCAGCAGTTTTTCCGTGAGAACTCAGATGTATGGCTGCAAGGCTTGCCCTACAAAGAAGCAGGGCCGCACTTGATCTTACAAGCGTTTTTGCAGCGTATCGTGAATGGGGGCGGGCGCATCCACCGTGAATACGCTTTGGGGCGCAAGTACACTGATTTGTACCTCGAATGGCCGCTGGATGAGGTCAAAGGGTTTTACGGTGAAGTGCAGCGCGTGGTGTTGGAGCTAAAAATCCTTTACGCCAATCTGGATAAAACCATTGCGGATGGGCTTAGCCAAGTCAGTAGCTACGCCCGCCACTGTGGCGCAACAGAAGCCCATCTAGTGATCTTCAATCGCAACCCGGAAGTCAGTTGGGACGAAAAGATTTGGCATGAGGTGCGCCATGATACGGAGTTACAGGTGGATGTCTGGGGGGCGTGATGACGGTGGTTATTACGCGGGTTTTTGCAGAAAGGTCGCAGAGAATTTGCCCCATTTATCCAGTATTTCCGTGCGCTTTGGTACATCGCGCTCGTGTTTTAACTGATGGTACGTGGCAATGTATTCTTGGCGTAATGTTGTCAACGGTTGGCTGTTGTATTCAGCCTCAATCCATTGGCGTTCTGCTGGGGTGGGTTCATGCAGGTATTCGTGAATTTCCCTTAGGTAACTGTTGTCGGCTTGGTTTGACTAGTGCCATATATCCAGTTGGTCGATGGGTTTATTGAACAGGAATGGCAGCAGGTACAAATTGTTGAGCATGACGATTTGTAGGCGGTAACGTGCTTGCGCTGTGTTGCCAGCCCGAAGTTCAGCCAGTGCCCAATACAAATCGAAGACGGGTTCGCCGATGTCATCATCGAACTCTTCTTCAAACCACGAGTAAAAGGCTAATGCCTTGTCATTATCGCCCGCCAAAACGTAATAGACGGGGGCGAGGTAGCGTTTGCCTGAGCCGTCGTTGATGTATCCGTATTGTTGTTTTTCTTTGAGGAGTTCGCGTTTTGCTCTATTGGCGCGTTCGCGGTAGCGTTTGATTTCTTCTGGGGTCATGGGGATTCCTT
>JBEUIR010000402.1:0-2285 GCA_040415395.1 Candidatus Thiothrix namsaraevi | reverse complement strand
GGGATTGCTCCTGTGCTTCCGTTGTGAAGAAAACTTCTTGGCGTTTTGAACGAGCCAGCGGCAAGAAGTTCCTTAATAGGCAGTCAGGTTGTTTAGAAATTCGCCGTCGAGGTAAACAAACCCACCCGCAAGTCTTTCGCGCTGTAAATTTCGCGCCCGTCGACTTCCATGCTGCCATTGCCGATACCCATTACCAGTTTGCGGGTAATCACGCGGGTCAATTCAATTTTATAGGTCACTTTCTTGGCTGTTGGCAATACTTGACCAAAAAACTTTACCTCACCCACGCCTAAGGCACGACCGTGACCAGGGTTGCCCAGCCACGCCAAGTAAAAACCGATGATTTGCCACATCGCATCCAAACCCAAACAGCCGGGCATTACCGGGTCGCCGGGGAAATGGCAGTCAAAAAACCATAGATCGGGGCTAATATCCAGTTCTGCCAGAATATGACCTTTGCCTGCTGCTCCGCCGTCAGCGCTGATTTCGACGACGCGATCCATCATCAGCATATTAGGGGTTGGCAATTGCGCATTGCCGGGGCCGAACATTTCGCCACGACCACATTGCAGGAGTTCTTCACGGGTAAAACTGGATTGTCTGGACATAATGCAAGCTCAAGAGTGTCATAAAGCCGCCAATTGTAACGGAATCTGCTTCAGAAAGCATAATCGGCTGCAATCCCCGCAAAGACTGCCATGCCTAACCAATGGTTATTCAGAAACGCTTGTAAACTCGGTTGCGGTTTACGCTCACGAATCAACCATTGTTGATAGACCGAGAGCATTGCAGCCGCCAGTAGCCCCAGCCAATACCAAGACCCGCGTCCACTGAGAATGCCAACGGTAATCAGCAACGCCAGCATGAGCAGTTGCAAGATGCCAATGAGCAAACGGTCGTGTTGCCCGAATAAAATTGCGCTGGATTTAACCCCAATTTTCACATCATCCTCACGGTCACACATCGCGTACATGGTGTCGTAGGCGGTTGTCCACAGTACGGTTGCCAGAAACAGCAACCACGCCACTACGGGCGGTAACACGCCCGTTACGGCAGTAAACGCCATCGGAATTGCCCACGCGAACGCTGCACCCAAATGCACTTGCGGTAAATGATGGAAGCGTTTCATAAACGGGTAGGTAGCCGCCAATAATACCGCCACCACCGAGAGTGCAATGGTCAACCCATTCAGCAGTAACACCAAAGCGAAGGCGACTAACCCCAACATCGCAAACACGCCCAAGGCTTCGCGCGGGGTAATGTGCCCAGCCGCCAAGGGACGGGTTTTGGTACGGGCAACGTGTGGGTCAACCTCGCGGTCAGCATAATCATTGATGGCACAACCAGCGGAGCGCATGAGCACTACACCCGCAACAAACACCAGCAGCACTAAGAGGTCGGGTACGCCTTCAGCGGCTATCCACAGCGCCCACAACGTCGGCCACAGCAATAAATAAATACCAATCGGACGGTCAAGGCGCACCAAGTGGGCATAATGCCGCAACTTATCCATCATGGCGGGTCGAGCATTAAACGTTCAACGGGTTTGCCTTGCTGCAAATGGCTTTCAATAATTTCATCAATATCATCTTTGTCGATGTAGGTATACCAAATGGCTTCAGGGTAAACGACGATGACGGGGCCCTCGGCACAGCGGTTTAAGCAGCCAGCAGAATTGATGCGAGATTTACCGTCTTTGTGTAAGCCTAAGTCTTTGGTGCGCTGCTTGGCGTAATCGCGCATGGCTTGAGCATCAAACTGCGCACAGCAAGATTCGCCATCAGCGCGTTGATTGGTGCAAAAAAAGACGTGGTGTTGGTAGTAACTCATGGGTAATGGCTTGCCTAAAGAACAGAAGGCGATTATGCCAGACGACGGGATACCCACAAAATAAAACAGGGTGGAAAAATCCACCCTGTTTCGTATTCAACGGCCTAACGACCAGTGATTACTTTGGTGCAGCAGGTGCAGCAGCGTCAGCAGCGGGAGCGGCTGGCGCAGCTTGAGCTGGCGCAGCTTGGTCAGCGGCAGCAGGTGCAGCAGCTTTAGGTGCTTCAGCAGCTTTTTCGCCACAAGCAGTCAGAGCGAAAGCAGCCAGCAGAGCAGCGATCAGCACACGATATTGAGTCATTGTTTTATCTCCACAAAAAGTTGACTTTGAAAAATAGTAAGTGACGGTCGCATCAAATACGAACCTAACACTCGCAGCCTTCGCGTTTCCTTGAAAGCTACTGGTCTATACGAGCAATCCTTGCTTACCCTTGATAGGTATTCCTACGATGCTA
>JBEUIR010000401.1:0-2286 GCA_040415395.1 Candidatus Thiothrix namsaraevi | reverse complement strand
TATGGTGTTAGCGTGAAAAACACGCTTGTTTTTTCATCATCAGGGGTGCATCACCCTTGATACATGACAGTTAGGAGCAGGTTTATCATGACGCAAGCGCATAGCACTCCCCGGATTACCGGCGTTATTCTGGCAGGTGGCAGGGGCAGCCGCATGGGTGGGCAAGACAAAGGCTTGCTCGAATGGCACGGTCGCCCCTTGGTCGAATATTTACTGGAAGCCTTGCAGCCACAGGTCGATGCTATCCTGATCAATGCCAACCGCAATCAGGCACGTTACCAGCAATACCAACACCCGGTGATCAGTGATGAATTAAGCGACTATCAAGGGCCGTTGGCGGGGTTTGCAGCGGCGATGCAGGCGGCACAAACCGATTACATCCTCACCATTCCCTGCGATGCGCCGGAATTGGCAGCGGATACCGCCGCCCGTTTGCTGACAGCCTTGCAAAATGAGCAAGCGGAAATCGCCGTGGCGCACGATGGCGAACGCCTGCAACCCGTTCACGCGCTAATTCCCGTGAGTTTATTGCCCAGCTTGCAAGCCTTCCTTGCCAAGGGCGACCGTAAAATTGACTTGTGGTACGCACAGCACCGCATGGCAAGTGCCGATTTTTCCGATTGCCGCCGCATGTTCCGCAATATCAACACCCCGCAACAACAGGCAGAGCTGGCGGCGGAAATCCCCCTCAATCCCCCTTTGGCAAAGGGGGACGCAATACCCCTTGGCGCTTCCGTTCCTCCCTTTGCAAAAGGGGGGCTAGGGGGGATTTCTCTCCCCGTAATCGGCGTATGCGCTTGGAGCGGCTCAGGCAAAACCACCCTGCTGACCGCAGTGATTCCACGCCTAAAAGCTGCCGGTCTTAATTTGACCGTGATCAAACACGGGCATCATCAGATCGAACTGGATTCCCCCGGCAAAGACACTTACCGCTTCCGTGAAGCCGGTGCTGACCAAGTAGTGCTGGCATCACGCAAACGCATGGCAATAATGCAAGAATGCAAAACCCAGCGCGAACCGGAACTGGTGGATGTGCTGCGCTTTGTGAATCGCGATTGCGCCGATCTGGTGTTAGTCGAAGGCTTTAAGCACACCGCGATTCCTAAAATCGAAGTGCATCGCCCCAGTGTCGGCAAACCGTTGCTGTACCCCAATGACAGCACGGTGATTGCGCTGGCAACCGATGATATGACGCTGGACGTTCCGGCACACATTACCAAACTGGATCTCAATCAGCCGGAAAGCATTGCCGAGTTCATCCTGCAATGGCGGAAGGGGTGATGAATTGTGCTCCAGCGGCGCAACGTTGGCGGAAGAGCAAGTTTAGAAGGTGGCGGGTAACTGCTCACGTTCGATTGCACCACATACCGGGCAAGCCGGATCACGCGGTAAAGTAAAGCGCATCCATTCCAGTGCCTGTCCATCAAACAGCATGACTTTGCCCGTGAGGGTTTCACCCGTTCCAACCACTAATTTCACCACTTCCAACGCCTGCATACTGCCCAAAATCCCCAGCAATGGCCCGACGACACCGTTTTCACTACAGGTTTGCGCAATGCCACCCACCTTGCCGTAAAAGCAATGGTAGCAAGGGTTTTCCCCAAGATACGGCTGAAACACGCTGAGCTGCCCTTCCCAACGAATCGCGGCTGCCGATACCAACGGCTTGCGAGCCGCTACGGCGACCCGATTAATCAGCAAGCGCGAATCGAGGTTATCGGTGCAATCCACCACCACATCCGCCTGCTGCATCTGGCTCAGTAATTCAGCTTCACCCAGTTGGCGTGGTAAGGTTTCCACGGCGATTTCTGGGTTAAGGCGGCGCAAGGTTTCCGCTGCGGAATCGACTTTAAGCTGCCCAATCTTTAGCGTATCGTGGACAATTTGGCGCTGCAAATTGGTCAGGTCGACCACATCCGGGTCACACAAGACCAACGTTCCCACCCCGCTCGTGGCAAGGTACATCGCCACCGGCGAACCCAAGCCGCCCATCCCAATGATTAGGACACGTGCCGCATTGAGCTTTTCTTGCCCAGTTATATCAATCTGCGACAGCATAATCTGGCGGCTATAACGCAGCAATTGTGCATCATCCATCATGTTTGTCCCGTGGTTTTTGCGGACGTCATTAAAAAAGCCCTTACCGATTGCAACCAGTAAGGGCTTCCTTGTACAGGTTAATCCAACCTGATGCGCTATTTTGGTGGCTACACCTAGATTCGAACTAGGGACCCCATCAAGAAACTCGTTGACAATATTGGCTAGGGTCGTTAAGGTCTCAAGCCT
>JBEUIR010000400.1:0-2302 GCA_040415395.1 Candidatus Thiothrix namsaraevi | reverse complement strand
CGTACCAGATTCTCCCGATGCAACACACTGCTAAGAAGTACCCCGGCAATATGCACCAACACCACTAACAGCATCAGGTTGGAAGCGACTTCGTGCAAATCTTCCCACCAGTCCTCATCACCGATTTCCCAGTGCAAACCCAGCCCACTCACGCTAATCACCAAACCCAACGCCAACAGCAGAAAAATGGCAACGCCACCGGCTGGGTTATGCCCGACATAATGCTGTGGCTGCTTGCCCAGCAATGACAGTAAGTAAGACTGCACCTGTGCTGGGGTAAAGGTAAAACTGCGGAAACGCGCATACGCCGTACCCACGAATCCCCACAGCAAGCGAAAGCCGATCAACCCCAGCAACACATAGCCCAGCGCAAGGTGAATGTCACGGTAACGTTCGGATTCCGCCGTCAGATATGCACCGGCAAACGCCAACGCCAACGACCAATGAAATACGCGGGTGGGAACATCCCACACCAAGATACGTTGCAACATACTGTCACCTCCTTAACGGGGAATTTTGATGAAGTCTTCGTCGTAATTGCCCTGCTCCGCCGTAGTATGGCAAGCCGCACAATTGGCAGGGCTATCAATTCGCTTCCAGGTCGATGCCGACACCTCATCATGCTCCTTGACAAACCAGCGGGTTTCGGTAATCCGCATAGCCGATTTACCGGTGGCTGCTGCATATTTGCGTTCAGAACCGGCATTTTGCTCAAGAAATGGCAAGATTTCTGCAACTGTTGCCGCATCCAGACTCGCATCCGTCCCGAAATGCTCGTCCAGTGACCCCATCATTTTTTGCCAAGAGGCAGCGGGCAATAATTGCGGTGGGTAAGCGATGTGGCACTCGCCACACTCGGTTTTCCATACCGGCAAGGTTGCGCTGTAAACGTGTTTGCTGCCGTGTTTCTCGCCGTCGTCGTCATCAGCAACCACCTGCGTGGATACCAAAAAGACGGTACTCGTAACCAGCAAAACACCCACCATCAGGGAAGATACCAGTGTTTTCTTCAACATAGCGTTGCTCCTCATTGCGTTGCCAATAGCCAAGTCAGCACGTCACCTTGTTCTTGTGCAGTGCAGGTACGATCCAACACGTCGTTACAGTTACGCTTGAACCACTTTCCCACCTTTTTAGGGTCAGTAAAACGCTCGGCATTTGCACTGGGGGCAAGTGGCTCAATCGCCTTACCGGTTTTGGCGTGTTTTCCCACGTTTAGCGGGTTATCGGTGTGGCAAGAGGCACAACTCCAGTCATTGGCATGGGTTTGCTTAAAAAACAGCTCACCACGCGCCGCATCAAACCCCTGAAAGTCAGCAGATTCTGTTTTGGCTTGCTGGGTGAGACCATCCAATATTTGTTGGGGCGTTTCTGCGTATACAGCAGTGCTACAAACGCAAGCCACTAATGATAATATTGCGCTAATAGGGAAGCGTCGCATTAGGTTGTTCCTCATGATGTTTAACATACCCAGCAGTGTTGCTGATACCTGCGCGTTTTACATCGGCCTAATGACCTACTATTTATGGGCATTTGCCCACTCACCAACGATAGTGGATGCCGCTACCATCATCCGACATACGCCCCATACAGGAAGACAGCATGACACGCCTCAAGGAACACGTTCTCATCACCATTCTGGTATTGCTTGCCCTGCCCTATGGGCTGAATTTCATCCATGAAGTGCAGGAAGACCATCACGATCTGCCCTACCTGTTATTTGAAGGCGTGCAGATGCTGCTGGCGCTGTTAGGTATTGCCTTGCTGGTTTATGCCATCCACCAACGGCAACGTGAAACGGAGACGATGCGCCAACAACTGCAACTGACACGCCATGACCTGATTACCGCTCACGCCGACCTGCAACAGATGAATGACAAAATCCAGCAAGCCAGCCGCCAATACGGGGAAGTCATCCGCGAACAACTGAATGCTTGGCAACTCACCACCAGTGAACAGCAAGTGGCGTTATTGCTATTGAAGGGCTTGAGCTTTGACGAAATCGCCAGTGTGCGCGATACCAAGGAAAAAACCGTGCGCCAGCAGGCCAGCAGCATTTACCGCAAATCGGGTTTGAATGGGCGACATGAATTTGCTGCGTGGTTTTTTGAGGATTTTCTAGGTTAAGACACTTTGCTTTATCATTTACATTTTTATGCATCACTGGGAACTTGATTATGAAACGATACTTATCCATTAGCGTACTCATTGGCTTAGCTGTCATCAGCTTGAATGGCCACGCCGACGAAAAACCCAAACCCAATGCATGGCAAGGCAAATCCGGCGAAGAAGTTTACAACAC
>JBEUIR010000399.1:0-2303 GCA_040415395.1 Candidatus Thiothrix namsaraevi | reverse complement strand
AGTACGCGCAGCCTATCCTGTTCGTAAAGCCTTCCGCCTATTCTGGGATTATCGTCGCCGTTTTCCAAATCACCATATGCATCGCTGACACGCTACCGCCCTGCCATGTTAAAACCAGCATAGGGTCGGTTGCGTATTTTTATGATTGGTATGGCATAAATTGAGTTGTCGTTAGTATTTGACGAATTGCTCGAAACTCTAACATAAACTGACGAAAAACACCCACTTATAATGCGCCAATTCAATCACGCGAATATCCGCCTCAAGAAAGCCCTTGGCGCATTCTAGCGGGCGTTACGCTTCCGCCTCAGCAGGTTGGCTGAAATCAACGCCTTCGTAAATGTCCGCGAGAGTGAGGGTGGCTTCGGGGCAAGGCAGCGTAATCGTCTGTTCCAATGAGTCAAACCGTGCCACATCCCAAGCGCCTTCTGCATCGCGGTAAAACATCGTCACTTGTGGCTGATCTTGCGCCACGATCAGGTAAACCTGCAACGACACCAGCTTTTGGTAAGCGATCAGCTTTTCGGTGAAATCCTTCCACTCCGTGGATTTAGAGGTGACTTCCACGATCAAACACGGTTTTTCCAGATAATACTCATCGGCTTCATCGCGTTGGCAACCAACGATCACATCGGGGTAGTAATACGCCTTGGAACGTTGCGCCCGCACTTTGACATCGGAAGCATTGACCTTGCAGGGTGTGCCACGTGTTGCGGCGCGTAATGCAAAGGCTATATTTAAGGCAATATCATTGTGCCTGATGGATGTACCCGCCATCGCGTATATCTGTCCATCCACGTATTCATGGCGAAATTCGGCGGTTTTCTCGCCTTCCAGATAATCCTGTTCGGTAATGTACGCAGTGTTTTCGGCGGTATTTTTTATTGCCAGCATGGTATCGTTCCGATGGCTACTTTAGGTTAGATGGTTCGATCATAGTGTAGCAAGAAATGACACGTACACGGGGATGCCATGCTGGAGTTTTGGAACACTGTCCTGTTTTCCTTCGCGGTGACGGGGCCGATTTTTTTATTGCTGGGCTTGGGCGCATGGCTGGCGCGTCTGCGGGCGGTCAATGACAATTTCGTCGAAGTCGGCTCGCGCTTGGTGTTTACCTGGGCGTTGCCTGCCTTGTTGTTTGTGAGTATCGCGAAAACCTCGATCAGCGCCACCACGAATCTGGAACTGATTGCCTACGGTTTGGTGGCAATGCTGGTATTGTTCGTGTTGACGGAATGGGCAGTAACAGCCTTGGTGCAGCCGCCAGAAGATCGCGGCGTGGTGGTGCAGGGTATTTTTCGTTCCAATATGGCGATTATTGGGCTGGCGTATTGCGTGAATGCTTACGGTGAGGTGGCGTTGGCGGCAGCGTCGTTATACGTGGGGATTTTGAGCATTTTGTTCAATATTCTGGGGGTGATTACCTTGAGCCGTTCCCTGCATAAACACCAAGGCGTGGGGCGGATGTTGCGCAATATTGTCACCAATCCCCTGATTATCGGCATTGTATTGGCATTGCCGTTTGCATGGTGGGATGTGCGCCCGCCTGCGCTCGTGATGAAAGCCGGTGAAACCTTGGCGGATATGACCTTGCCGTTGGCGTTGCTGTGTACCGGCGCATCCTTGGATTTTCATACCCTGAAACAAGAATTCAGTAACACGATGCTGGCGAGTCTGAGTAAGTTGGTGGCGATTCCGTTCTTGTTTACGCTGGGTGGCTGGTGGTGGGGCTTTCGCGGCATGGATTTGGGCATTTTATTACTGATGTCGTCCGCACCCACGGCGGCAGCCAGTTACGTGATGGCTCGCGCCATGGGCGGCAATGCCACATTGGCAGCGAATACTGTGGCGTTGACGACCTTGGGTTCCTTGCTGACCACGAGCGTGGGGATTGTGGTGCTGCAAGGGCGCGGCTTGATGTGAGAGGCAACGGGCGTTAGGCAACCGAACGTTGATGCAGCAGCAATAACGGGTCAGCCACACCCGCCTCAAGAAAGCCCTTGGCGCGGAGCAGGCAGGAATCACATTGCCCGCAGGGTTTGCCGTCATCACTGGGGTCGTAGCAACTGCTGGTCAGGCCGTAATCCACACCGAGTTCCAACCCTTTGCGGATAATGTCAGCTTTGCTCATCTCAATCAGCGGCGCGTGGATGCTGAGTTTATTGCCCTCAACCCCGCTTTTGGTGGCAAGGTTTGCCATCGTCTCAAACGCGCTGATGAATTCCGGGCGGCAATCGGGGTAGCCGGAATAATCGAGCGCGTTGACACCGACGAAGATGTGGTTGGCGTGCAGTACTTCTGCC
>JBEUIR010000398.1:0-2309 GCA_040415395.1 Candidatus Thiothrix namsaraevi | reverse complement strand
CCGGCTTCATTCCATCCAACACCAAAGCCGTTAGCTGCCGTGAAACTTCCGGGGAATTATCCACCGGATCATCCGGGATATAAGGTCCTTCTGTACCGGGCATCGCCAAACTCGATAACATTTGCCCGTTAATAGGACTCCAGACGCGCAACGTAATATCATCCGTAGTCACACCCAACTGCCCACTGAGCGGATGAAACGCCAAGGCATGAACCGCTCCACTACCCGCTGCCCCAAACTGACTGGATACACCACTCAACGGCTTGGCACTTGGCTGACGACTACCCACTGCTGATAATGACCAAATGCCAACCATTCCACCCGCATCACCCGTTGCCAGCGTAACACCATCATTGGCTAATGCTAAAGCATAGATGGGCTGGTCATGCTGCCCCAATACCCCCAAACCAGTACGGCTTACCATATCCCAGCGCCGAATTTGCCCATCGCCGCCCACACTAATGAGCTGTCGCCCATCGGTAGAAAATACCAAACCGTATGCAGCCCCTTGGTGTTTCCCCAGCAGTGCTAATAATTCACCGGTCAGTGGATTCCAGAGTTTCACCTGACCATCGGCACCTGCCGAAGCCAACACCTGCCCATCCGGTGAATATTGCACTGCATACACGCTGCCCGTGTGGGCGCTCCAGGTATGTATGACCTCACGGCGACTATGATCCCAAATCTGCATTTGCCCACCATTGCCCGCCACCGCGATGAAACCACCCGCTGGGCTAAAATGCAGCGCACGAATGCTGCCTACACCGCCGGTCGATGTGCCAAACTCCCCGATCGAACCGTTAGTATTCAACCAGAAACGTATATTGCCATCACGCCCCCCCGTTGCCACCAAACGGCTATCCACCGTAGTCGCAAACGCCTGCACCCAATCGGTGTGTCCGGCAATAGCTTGACGTAAGAAGTAATGGCTGCCATCCCAGACCTTGAATACTTTGTCACGGTTGCCCGCCAATAATAGGGAAGCATCCGGCAACCAGGTTAGTGGGTAGCTACGGTTTTGGGCGGTATCCGCAACAAATACCGGTTCGGGTACAACCACAGGCGGTTCAGGTGTCACACTACCGCCACCTGTACTGGTATTACTACCTGTATTGGTGCTACTACCCGATGTTTCGTTAGAAGCATTTGGATTATCGCTTGGCACAACCGCTGGTGGAGCCACCACCACTGGCGTGGTTGTCGTATTCACTTCTGCCGGAGCAGCAGTAGTACCTGATCCCGCGCCACCACAAGCCGCCAGACTCGCCAGTAACACCATCAGGAAAAATGTTTTTATGCTATTCATGCGCTAACTGCCTAAAAATGGTAACGGAGGCTCAGACTGGCCTTAAGTTGCTGATCACCAGACAGGTGTGTGTCGGCTTGTAGGGTGGAAAGGTACTTGTCAGCTTCTGCCTGTAAGTCCTGCTCCAAGTAAGGCAAACGGAACGGGTTAGCCGTGTGGATACTGAATTCAGGGTCAAGCCCAGCCAACACCCCCACTTCTGCACCGACTTGCCAACCTTTGCGTGCCGACGAATGCCAACCCATTCCGACATAAGGAATGAGGGATGCATACGCAACCCGCCCTTCCGGTTCATCCAAATGCATACCGGCATATTGCCTGCCATTCAAGGTATAAGCTGAACGTGGCTCAGGGTTGGCATCCCAGCGTGTCCCCTGCTGCGGGTGGATAATGCCAGCAGCAACGTACCAACCACTATCCCCTGCCAGCTTGCGATCAAGGTATACCCCCACATCGGTACGCTCACGGTTTTCAGTGAAACGAATCAGGCTGATCAAGTGTTCTTCTGTACCGCTGTAATGGTCAAAACCGGCACGTACTCGCCAGCGCTCCCCGGCATTCCATGCCACTTCCCCGCCAATAGCGTCACCGCTATCAGCGGCATAACTGGCACGCACGGTAACGGCATCCGGCAACAGGTGCTCATTCGCACCCACCGCCGGTATCCATGCCAACAAGCACCCGCAAGCCAAGTAACGTTTAAGGTGTTGGTGTTGCATGGCTGCGCGGCTCAATCACAAGGAACGGGGTTCCGTAATTCACATAATTGCTGAAATACGCCTGTACCCAAGCTGGCGCAGCAACAGGTTGCTGGATTTCCTGCAACGGATCGAAGTTGAAGATCGTCACAGGTTGATCATTGGCATCTTTATTGAAGCCGTAGAATGCACCATCTTCTGCGACGACAACCGCCCGCACATTCGCGTAAGTAGCCGCCGGATATTGCACACCTGTTACAAGATCGGTTTTTGCTGGGAACGCAAAGTCACCCAACGGCTTGTCT
>JBEUIR010000397.1:0-2311 GCA_040415395.1 Candidatus Thiothrix namsaraevi | reverse complement strand
CATTAAGCTACGGTACATATCACACGAACACTTACTGATGCCGACCATGACGAGGTAGGGCGGTAGCGTTCTTGATGCGGGCTTACATCTTCTGTTTTTTGATTTGATACTGATAATGACGAGGTAGGGCGGTAGCGTGTCTGGCGCTGGCATATTCCTCTTTGGTCACATTCGCTTTTATTTAAAATAACCACCATGCAAAAAATCCTCATCGTCTTCGGCACACGCCCAGAAGCCATCAAAATGGCTCCGTTGGTAAAAGCCCTGCAAGCCAACCCTGCTTTTGATGCACGAGTGTGTGTGACCGCACAACACCGCCAAATGCTGGATCAGGTGTTGGAACTCTTCGGTATCGTGCCGGAGTATGATCTGAACATCATGCAACCGGGGCAAGATTTAACGGATATTACTTGTCGGGTACTCACCGAATTGCGGGAGGTTTTGAAAGCCTCTCAACCAGACCGGATTCTGGTGCATGGCGACACCACTACCACGTTTGCTGCTAGTTTGGCTGCGTATTACCAGCAAACTCCGGTGGGGCATGTGGAAGCGGGGCTACGCACTGGCAATATTTACTCCCCTTGGCCGGAAGAGATTAACCGCAAGTTGACGGGCGCGATTACCGATTTGCACTTTGCCCCAACGGCATTGGCGGCGGAAAACCTGAAGAAAGAGAATGTTACAGATGAGCACATTGTGGTCACTGGTAATACGGTTATTGATGCGCTGTTGGAGGTTATCCAGCGGATTCAGCAAGATACTGTGTTGGAAGACCAATTAGCGAGTCAGTTCCGCTTTTTGAACCCCGCGAAGAAATTGCTGTTAGTGACAGGGCATCGGCGGGAAAGCTTTGGGGGTGGGTTTGAGCGTATTTGTCAGGCACTGGCACAGCTTGCCCAACGGGATGATTTAGAGATTGTGTACCCGGTACACCTGAACCCGAATGTGCGTGAGCCGGTGAATCGGCTATTAAGTCACAACGGCAATATTCATTTGATTGACCCGCTGGACTATCTGCCTTTTGTGTATCTGATGAACCGAGCTTACTTGATTTTAACCGATTCGGGCGGGATTCAGGAAGAAGCCCCTTCATTGGGCAAGCCGGTGTTGGTGATGCGCGATACTACCGAGCGCCCGGAGGCTGTACAGGCAGGTACGGTGAAACTGGTGGGGACGGATACTGACAAGATTGTGCAGGAAGCCAGCCATTTGCTGGATGATCGCCACGCTTATGAAGCAATGGGCTTTGCACACAATCCGTATGGTGATGGCAAAGCCTGCCAACGCATTGTGCAAACACTACTCGATAAGAATTAATTAGGTTGGGAATAGATTATGGCTTTTGAAACCATTTCCACTATCGGCATGGGCTATATTGGTCTGCCTACGGCGGCGGCGTTTGCCGCTGCTGGCAAAAAAGTGATTGGGGTTGATATTAACCAAGCAGCGGTTGATACGATTAATCAGGGTAAGATTCATATTGTCGAGCCTGATTTGGATGATGTGGTGAAAACGGCGGTGGCTACTGGGCATTTGCGGGCAACGACTGTACCAGAAGCAGCGGATGCGTTTTTGATTGCTGTGCCAACGCCATTTAAGGGTGATCATGAGCCGGATGTGACTTATGTGGAAGCGGCAGTACGCTCTATTGCCCCGGTGTTAAAACAGGGTGATTTAGTAATACTGGAGTCTACTTCTCCGGTTGGTACTACTGAGGATGTCGCCCAATGGTTATCTGAGGAACGCCCTGATCTTGTTCCTCCCCCGTTTAATGTTCAAAACCCTGTATTAAACATTAATCTTGCTTACTGCCCTGAGCGGGTGTTGCCGGGTAAGATTATGCAGGAGTTGGTGAATAATGACCGTGTTATCGGTGGCATAACACCACGTTGTTCTGAGCGGGCTATTGAGTTGTATCAGACCTTTGTGAAAGGTGAGTGCATCCCCACTACGGCACGTACCGCAGAAATGTGTAAGTTGACAGAAAATAGCTTTCGTGATGTGAATATTGCTTTTGCTAATGAGCTTTCTATTATTTGTGACAAGCTGAATATTAATGTTTGGGAGTTGATTAAGCTGGCAAATCGGCATCCACGGGTAAATATTTTGCAACCAGGGCCGGGAGTTGGTGGGCATTGTATCGCGGTTGATCCTTGGTTTATTGTTAGTAAAACACCGGATGAATCCCCTCTCATTCGTACTGCACGAGAAGTGAATAACTATAAAACCGAGTGGGTTATTGAGAAAATAAAAGATGCAGCTCTGAATTTTGAACGTGATCATGGCAGAAAGCCTGTGATTGCTTGCCTTG
>JBEUIR010000396.1:0-2314 GCA_040415395.1 Candidatus Thiothrix namsaraevi | reverse complement strand
TGCGCGGTGGAAGACCAAGGCATTATGGGCGCAATCCTCGGTCGGTCAATCTACGAAGGCACGCTTGATCTGGCAACCGCGCAACAATACGTCGATTCCAACGGAAACACCTGATGTCGCAAGAACGGGGATTCAGTGACTACCAGCATGAAGCGGCGGCGTGGATTACGCTGGCAACAGGCGACTACTATCCAGACATTCTGAATGATGCTTGCCGCTTGTATGAACCTGTGCTGGTTGAATTTGGTCAATTATTGCAACGCGCCCATTCTTCAGAATTTCTGTTTAAATCCATTGCCGAAACACCTAATCAATGGATGCGTATTCAACTTTGCCGTGTTTTCAAAAAATATGTCAGCCCACAAACCCCCGTTGAAATGCTCAAGGTTAAAAACAAAGCCACTCACATCTGTGAGCAGTTTGGAGCAGGCTTTCGCCACATTGCCCAAATCCAGCAACATTTCAATCAACGCCCTATGCCTGATGAAACGTTATGTGCCTTGCTGTGGGAATACAAAGACCGAGGCAAAAAAGGTTACGACCTCACTGAGCGGGTATTCGATTTACTGCGTAGCCAACACCCCGATTGCACCTTGATGGGCCCGGAACGTGCTGGCAAAGACGTGTTGCTAGGCAGCATTTTTGATGATTATCCCAAACCGGATCGCCCGGTGGATTTTGTCATTAGTGAAGGGCAGCGCATTCTCGCGATTGGTTTGGCACGTTATGATTCTGATCGAGGGGGCGCACAAGAAGACGACCGCACTGGGCAGTACCGTGAAGTGGCACAAGAAATTATCAGCTACGCTGATGCTCATGGCATGTCACATATCAAAATTGTGTACGTCAACGATGGCCCCGGATTACTGCTAGGCTCCATGTGGCGCGACTACGCTTATCTGGAAACCCGTTGGACGGGGCGGGTAAAAGTAGTCACCTTACGCATGATCCCTGAACGTATCACCGCTGCATGGTTGAGGAGCTGAGATGGCTGTTGGTATTCCGAAACGCTTGTACCCACTGCAACCACGCCAAACGGGAAAGAGCCTACCCGGTGGCTTTCGCCTCGAATACGCTGGAAAAAAACATCCCGTTGAGATTCTTGCGACACCCGCAGGCCATTATCAAACCAGCCGTGAGTATTGCGGGGGAGATAATCGCCTCTACCATGCTGACAATTTAGGGGCATTGGCAGCATTGGCTCATGACCCCGCACTGGCGGGAAAAATCCGTTTAGTGTATATCGATCCACCCTTTGCCACGGATTCGGCATTTGAATCACGCCAACAACAACACGCTTACGATGACCATCTAACAGGCACTACTTTTGTGGAAGCATTGCGTGAACGCCTGATTCTCATTCATCGCTTATTGGCAGATGATGGCTCATTGTATTTACATCTGGATAGTCGCATGGTCTTCCATATGCGCTTGATTCTGGATGAAATATTTGGCGAACAACAGTTCCGCAACTGCATTACCCGCAAAAAATGTAACCCCAAAAACTACACACGCAAAACCTACGGCACAACCGCCGATTACATTCTGTTCTATACCAAAACCGACCAGTATGTATGGAATCGTGCCTTAGAACCGTGGGATGAAGCCCGCATTCTCAAAGAATACCCGTGTAGCGATGAACAGGGACGGCGTTATAAAAAAGTCCCTGTTCACGCACCCGGTGTGCGCAACGGTGAAACCGGCAAATTATGGCGCGGTATGTCGCCGCCTCCCGGCAAGCACTGGCAATACACCCCCGATAAACTGGATGAAATGGATGCACGCGGTGAAATTTACTGGTCGCCAACTGGCAACCCACGCCGTAAAGTTTACTTAGAAAACAGTGCCGGTATCCCCGTGCAAGACATCTGGCTAGACATGAAAGATGCCCACAATCAGAATATCCAGATTACCGGTTATCCAACCGAAAAAAACCTTGCTATGCTGGAGCGGATTATTGAAGCATCCTCTAACCCCGGTGACTGGGTACTCGATTGTTATGCCGGTTCTGGTACAACACTCGCTGCCGCCGCCAGCCTGAACCGGCAATGGATTGGCATTGACCGCAGTGATGAAGCCATAAAAACCATCTTGCACCGCTTCGAGAACGGCACAAAACGCATGGGAGACTTTGTGAATACACCAGCCAAAACCAATACATTGCCGCTATTCAATGCCAGCAATACCGAATTTACGCTTTTTGTGGAAAAGAAATAATGGGACTCGCCAAACGCATTATCCCCTGCCTTGACGTGAACAACGGTCGTGTCGTCAAAGGCGTGAATTTCGTCGACATTCGTGACGCGGGCGACCC
>JBEUIR010000395.1:0-2327 GCA_040415395.1 Candidatus Thiothrix namsaraevi | reverse complement strand
CCCCTATCGTTCCCGCGATTTTGAACGCTCGAATGACCGTCAAACCCGCATTTTTGCACGACGTAGCAGGACATCAGCCGTTTTCCCTTGACCCCTTACACTTTTTTGGGGTGGGTGGCTGAGTTTTCCAAAAAAAACAGACGAAGAATAAACAAAATAAGGCATGGAATTTTTAAAAATACGCCGTGGCACAGGGCAAAAACGCGCCGATGGCAGCCGCTACGCCGTGCCGCTGTACGTGACCAAAACCCAACGCATGGGCAACACCATCAGCGAAGAAGCGATTTCCACCAAACGCCCGATCTTGGTGACGGGTGCGCACGACTCCGGCAAGTCCAAATGGGTTGACCGTCTGCACGAAAACGCCGCTGAAATCTGGGGAACCAAGTCGAAAACCGCCCCGCTTTACCTGCACACCCTGCGCCCCTTGGTGGCATGGAGCGATGAACCCGACGTGGAAAAATGGTGGGAAGCCAAACGCTTGGAAGAAGAAAAAACCGACTGGGAAAACGCCCGCGTTCCGTGGAAAGCGCTCAAGCAATACCAACGCGCCGAAACCTTGCCCGACTATTGCAAAGACACCAAAGCGGTGGTGTTCATCGACGATGCCCACAAGCTTGCCGGTCGCAAGCTGCAAATTGCGCGGCAATGCGTCATGGCTTCGCGCCTGTTCGTGATTGCCGCCAGCGAAGAACAGCGCTTGCCACCCAACCTACGCACCGTGGTCATGAAGCGTGACCCGCAGATTTTTAGACTCAACTCGGAAGTTTCTTATGACGCAACCAATCTTCTCATGTGGTCGTTTCTGGTCGCCTGCCTCGCGGCGGGTTGGTGGGAAGCTGCCTTGGTGCTGGGCGGGCTTAAAGCGCTTGGTTCTGGTCGCCGTGCTGCTCGCCCCGATTAGTGCGAATGCGGAAACCGATGCGCAATTAGAAGCTGCCAAAGCGGAAACGCTGCGGCTGGCTCAGCAAGGTGCTGAAGCGGATACCGCACCGGCATGGTGGCCCTGGAAAGGTGGTGAAGCAGAAAAGCCGCCAGCGCTCAACATCTACAAGATGCCGACGATGGCAGATGATTCCCTGGACTACCACGCCAAACCGGCTGCCATCGTGCAAGCTCCGGCGCTGGATGCTGATGCGATCTACCAATCGGTATTGGGTTGCTACCCCGAAAAGAGCAAGTTCGACATTGACGTGGATTTACGCGCCTCTATCCGTTCCAGTGACGTGCTGGACTTGGAAGATACTGCCACCGGCTTGGGTAAATCCTACGTCGGAATCGTCGCTAAAATGCCGTTGTATTCCGGTAAAGAACTCGACCGGGAGAAAGAGCGCGAATACATGCGCCGCAAGGATACAGCCAAAGCGGTGGCGGATTTCATTAGCGCCATCGCAGGGCGCAACCATGCAGTGCGAGAGCTGGCGCTTTATCGCAGCCTAGAGGCTCGTAGCGCGATACGGGTACAGCAGGGCGTAACCGAAGCGACCGAACAGGTGGGCTATTTGGAAAAGGTTGCCAGCTCGCAAGACAAGCTGATTAACGAAGAAACCAAGATCATGGAGAGCCGCCTGTTGCTGGCTGGGATGTGTGACCCCAAGAACGCGGCAACCATCGGTAGCTGGTTGAAAAAGGTATCGGCTGTGCCAAGTGAATGAAGACCCCTCACCCCTGCCCCTCTCCCTCAAGGGGCGAGGGAAAAGAAGGATCATATGAGTATTTGAGTAAATGAGTATAATAAAAAATGAAATGGATTAATCACTTAGCGATTGCAGGCGCTACCACTGCTTTGGTGAACCCTGCCCTCGTTCCGGTGGCACTGCTCGGTTCGACAGCTCCCGATTGGCTGGAGTGGGTGCTGGACAAGTTCGGGCATACGGTGCGCCATCGGACGTTGACCCACATTGTGCTGTACTGGGTAGCGGCGCTGGCGTTTGCGTTGGTGGTGTGGGATTTCCACGGGATTCTCGCGGCGTTTGTGTGGGGTGGCTTGTCGCACGTACTGGCGGATTCGCTGACAGTGACCGGCGTACCCTTCTCGCCGTTGTCTGATCGGCGCTTTCACCTGTTCGGTGGCAGGCTACGCACCGGCAATAGTGGGGAATACATGGTTGCTTGGGGCATTGTGGGGGTGTGCATCGTGCTGGCACTGCTGTTCAAGCCGCATAGCGGGGCTGGGTGGTATCCGTTTTTCTACGATTGGGCGGGGTTGTATCAGGAGGGGGTGGTGGATGCGAAGGAATGGAAGGATAACCGGCTGAAGTTTTTCTAGTCATCTACTGATACGCAAAACTTGACAATCAGGTATTGACATATAATGGTACGTACAC
>JBEUIR010000394.1:0-2330 GCA_040415395.1 Candidatus Thiothrix namsaraevi | reverse complement strand
GAGCGTGTGCCTGCTTTGGGTTATGTGGTGGAAAGCCGGGTGCTGGGGCGCTTGTTGTACGACGAATTAGCGGCAGGTGAGATTGCGCAATATGTTCCGGCAAGTGTGTTTGCGCTGGAACAGGATGCGGATGGCGTAACGGTGGGTATCGAACGCGATGGCGTGGTGGACACGGTGCGAACCCGTTTGCTGGTGGTGGCGGATGGGGTGAATTCCAAGGTGCGCGAAATGTTGGGCATTGCGGTGACACGGCGTGAATACCATCAGACTGCCCTCATTGCGAATGTCACCACGGCAGAACCGCATCGGCATACCGCTTACGAACGTTTTACCCCGCATGGCCCGCTGGCGTTGTTGCCGCTGACGCAAGGGCGCTATTCGTTGGTGTGGACACATCAGGATGCGGATGTTGCCGCGACCATGCAATTGGATGACGCGGCTTTCCTGCGCAAACTACAGGCGGAATTTGGCTATCGGCAGGGTGAATTTGTCAGGGTAGGTCAGCGAGCCACTTACCCGTTGGTGTTGCAGAAGTCAGTGTGTGAAGTAGCGGGGCGGGCGGTGTTGATTGGCAATGCGTCCCATGCCTTACACCCGGTAGCGGGGCAGGGGTTGAATCTTGGCTTGCGCGATGTGGCAACCTTGGCGGATTTGCTGGCAGAAGCGGCACAAACGGGGGCAGACCCTGGCAATGCCGCGTTGCTGAGTGTGTATGCACAGCGGCGGCAACCGGATTATGCAGCGGTGGTGCAGTATACCGATACGCTGGTACGGGTGTTTTCCAACGATGTTGCGCCCTTGGGTCATGCGCGTGCGGGTGGCTTATTGGCGGTGGATCGTGTACCGGCGTTGCGGCAGTGGATTACGCGCCAAAGCATGGGCTTGAATCATCAGCAAGCGCGGTTGTCGCGGGGTTTGGGGTTGCGGGTATGATGGATACGGTGGTGGATGGCTTGGTCGAACGCGGCTGGGTGGTATTGCCTGATTTGTTGTCTGTGGCGCAGTGCCGTGAATTGCGTGAGCAAGCGCAGCAAAGCCGGGCAGCGGGTGCGTTTCACGCGGCGGGGATTGGGCGTGGGCAAGGTTTGAATGTGAATGAGGCCATCCGTGGGGATCAGGTGTTATGGCTGGAACCGGCAGAGACGGGCGCGTTGGCAGACTATCAGGGTTTCATTGAAGCCTTGCGGGTGAATCTGAATCAGGCGTTGTATTTGGGGTTGACGGAGTTTGAGGCACATTTTGCGGTGTATCCGCCGGGGGCGTGTTATCAGCAACATCTGGATAATTTCCGGGGTACGTCAGCGCGGGTTATCAGTGCGGTGCTGTATTTGAATGAGGCGTGGGTAGCGGCGGATGGCGGGCAATTGCGCTTGTATATCGGTGGTGATGCGGGTGGGGAATACGTGGATATAGCGCCCCAAGCGGGGCAGTTGGCACTATTTCGCAGTGAACTGTTTTGGCATGAAGTGCTGCCCGCCCGCCGTGAACGTTTTAGTCTGACGGGCTGGCTGCGGACTCGTTTGACGTAATGCTCGTAATACCCGCTCCTCTGTCAATCGGTGGCGAATTCATCCCATACAAAGCGTGGCTGTGGGCGCAGCTCTGGTTTGTTGACGACATGACTGACTTTAATGAGCTGTGGTTGCACGCTGTTGTGTGATTGTGCTTGCGTGACGTGAGCTTGGGGGGGGCGATTGCCGTTACTGGCTAGTTTGCCGTAGGCGTTTAATACCCGTCGGGTATATACAGCGGTTTCTTCAATGGGGACGTTAGCCCCGTAGCGGTCAACTCTGCCTTCACCGGCATTATACGCGGCAACCGCGTGGGGTATGCTGCCGTTATAACGGTTTAACAACCAACGCAAGTAGCGTGTGCCACCGTCGATATTTTCAACCGGGTCAAAACGATCGTTTACCCCAAAGCGTTTTGCAGTGGCAGGGATCAATTGCATTAAGCCGCCAGCACCTTTGTGCGATTTGGCTTCATTACGAAAGCAACTTTCGGCGGTAATCACGGCTTTTATCAGGGCGGGGCTTACACGGTATTTGATGGCAGCTTGGTTAATAACCTGTTGATAGGGCTGTGCTTGTTGGCGGATCACGTTCACATGTTGTTTATCACATGACCCGGCGAGACTACTGGTTGACGCACCCAGCAACGCAATGCACATGGCGAGCTGCGCGGTAAACGATTTCAGTTTCATAGGCAAATTGTACACACTACTTTAAAAAGACACGTTGGGGATTCTATCCTAGAACGTGAGCGGGGGACAGGCTTTGGGTGAGTTGTGTGCATCTTCGGTTGTGGGTACGGTGTGGGGTTACGTGTTA
>JBEUIR010000393.1:0-2335 GCA_040415395.1 Candidatus Thiothrix namsaraevi | reverse complement strand
GGTTTACAGGCTTCCGATAAAATATTGGTATCGAGCAGGTAGCGTAACATCAGAAAGCAAAGTCCCTGTCGTGTTGTTGATGACGATCGCCGTCAAACAGGCTGGTGTCTTCAATACCTACTTCTTCGTTCATGTGTTGCCGCACGTTTGCCAGCACATCACTGAAAGTTAGCCCTTGTCGCCGTTGCAACGCTTGATAGTGAGCAGCAGATAATAAAATCGCAACGGGTTTGCCGTAGCGGGTTAAATGGACTTCGCCGACTTGGGTAAGATCACGCAGAATGCGAGGAAGCTGGTTTTTGGCTTCTGCGATGGAATATGTTTGCATGGCGCACCTTTTATAGCCAAGATGATGGCTATCATCATAGTCTGTATGCTTAAGGGTAACAAGTTTCCTATCTGCCTATTTCTGTTCAACTAGCGTAAGATTACTTACTGTAATTATTCTTACGGTAATTCCAGATGAAGTTCTACAACCGCGACAGCGAACAGCACCAACTACGCCTGTGGTCACAGCAAGCCGCAGAAGGTAAATCCAGCCTGACCCTGATGGTCGGGCGGCGGCGCGTTGGCAAAACGGGCTTATTGGCACACACCTACCAAGGTTCAGCGCTCTACCTGTTCATTTCCCGCAAAGCTGAGCCACTATTGTGCGCAGAATTCACCGAGCAAATCCGCACCCAGTTGAATCTACCGATTTTCGGGCAACCCCGTAGCTTGCGCGAAGTGCTGGAAATCCTGTTCCAGTACTCACAAACCCAGCCATTAACGCTGATTCTGGACGAATTTCAGGACATTGCACGGGTAAACCCAGCAGTGTTTTCCGAACTGCAAAACCTGTGGGATCAGTACCGCCCACGTTGCAAGCTGCACCTGATTTGCTGCGGTTCGTTGTATTCGCTGATGACCAAATTGTTTCAAGACAGCAAAGAACCGCTGTTCGGGCGTGCCGATCACCGCATTAACCTGCAACCGCTCAAGCCCGCCTACCTTGCCGAATTGCTGCACGACAGCGGGCGTTACAGTGCGGAAAACCTGTTGAGTTGGTACACCTTGAGCGGTGGCGTGCCAAAATACCTCGAATGGTTGGCACAAACCGACCCGCAACGCGACTTGTGGGAAAGCCTGATCAACGAATTCAGCCTAGTGATTGAAGAAGGTCGCTATCGACTCGCAGAAGAATTCGGCGCAGAACAAAGCACCTACTTTTCCATCCTCGCCACTTTAGCCAGCGGCAAAACCAGCCGTAGTGAAATTGAATCGGTATTGGAAATGTCCATCGGCCCTTACCTGAAACGGCTGGAAGAAGACTTCGACATTATCCAGCGCGTCATGCCCGTATTCGCTACCCCCAACAGCCGTCAGGTCAAATACCGTATCCAAGATGCATTCCTGAGCTTCTGGTTTCGCTTCATCTACCGCTATCGCAGTGCGGTGGAAATCGAAAACTTTGCCTTCATCCGCCAAGCGATTGCACGGGATTTTGCCACCTATAGTGGCGCGTGGCTGGAGCAACTGTTCCGGGCGCAACTGGCTAGCAGCGGTGATTACAACCTGATCGGCAATTACTGGGAAGCGGGTAACAAAAACGAAATCGACATTGTGGCAGTGAACGACTTCAGCAAAACCGCGCTGATTGCCGAAGTGAAACGTAACCCCGCCAACTTACGCTTGAGCCATCTCAAAGCCAAAGCGCAGCGGTTGGAACAGCGTTTAGCAGGTTATGAGATTACGTATCGTGGTTTGTCACTGACGGATTTGGAAAGCATCTAATGATTCCTCGCAAACGCATGGCAACCTGTTCTGCCGCATCAAGCGTATCCGCATACAAAATAGCAACCCTATCCGGCGTTGCCGCATCCGGCACAAGCGTTACCCCATGCACCGCCGCAATCTCGGCATAATCCGCAGGCAACTCACCCTCACCAAACAGCGAATAAACATAACCTTCGCGCACGGATTCCAGCCCATGCCAGAGGTGTTTATCCACCAATTCCACCCAAGCGGGGACAAAATGTGCGCCGTAAAAATCAAAGAAGCCGTTGGAGCCGCGCAAGTGCATTTCGATAACCTTGCCACCGATCATTTCCACATTGCACAATCCGGTATAACCAGCGAGTTGGGTTTCGACGAAAGCACTAATTAGCGGCTCTAACATCGGCAAACGTACCCCAACATGCCAATAAATCGGGCGTTGTTTGTCTTTCTGAGCCGCCCCTTGCGTGTGCGCAAACCACAACACTTTACCCGCGAGTATCAAACAATCGGTACTGGTGTGGTCGCCCTGTAAGTATTCACTCCAGAAGCAGCCGGGGGCGCATTGCGTATGCCCACT
>JBEUIR010000392.1:0-2352 GCA_040415395.1 Candidatus Thiothrix namsaraevi | reverse complement strand
GCGGCATCGTATTTCGGCGCACTGCTACGCGGTTGGGTCAGGCTCTCTTTAATGCCGAAACTGCCGTACTGGCTGAAGGTGTGTGGCACGCTAAACAGCACAAACGTTTGCCCACCTGCCGCTTTCCACATTTCCAACAGGCGTTGGTAACGTTCGCCCATGCGCGGGTCACGGTTGGCGGCATGGAGCAAATCCATCATGTTTTGCCTGCGATCAGCAGCAATTTCGCCGCCAATGGTCAGGTGTTGCCCACCTTCGTAAACGTATAAGGCTTTGCCATATTTTTTCGCGACTGCCGCTTGTTTGGTGAATTGGTTCTTGAGACCTTCCAGCCCAAACGGGTCGCTGGGGTTATCAATCGCCGCAAAAATATCATCCACAGAGGTCGCATTCACCAGCGGTTTGGGAATTTTGTTGCTGTCATTACAGGCTGGCAATTTAGCATCGTCATTCCGCCAGCAGGCATAGAAATAGCCGCCTGTGGCAATCGCATCCACGTATTGCCGCGTGTCACTGTAGGCGAGCATTCGTTCGGTGCGGTTAGCATCATTCTGGTAAGTTGCCAAAATGCGGATCAGGCGTCGTGTGTCACCAAATTCATCTTCCCAAATCTGGAAGACTTTGCTGGCTTGTTTGGCATAGAAATTAACCCCGCGCCATGCATCCGTAGGGCTGCCCAGTTCTTCGCCTTTTTTGAGCATGTAATGGTGCGCCCAGAATATGCCATTCCAGGTTTCATTGCTGTATTCGACGTGTGCTTTCAACCCCATTTTAAGGTGCACTTCAACGTAGCGGGCAAACTCCCTGATGTACGTTTCCGACGCATTGTGCGGAATGTTGAACCACGGGTGCGCGTTTAATTGATTTGCCAGTTCGACTTGCACTTCAAGCGGGACGCCCCGTCCGTAACGTTCCAGCCGTGCGATATTGCCGGAAGCGCCCCACACCGCATCCGTGAGTTTGCTGCGTTGGTCCCAACGGAATTCCTGGGTCATGCAGGTCTGGTCAAAGATCAGGTTGCCATTGGCATCGCGGATGAAGCTATTGGGTTTGCCGGGTTCAGTTTGCGCACAGGTGAGGTAGCTGGGGCTGGCTTCCATCAGGTTCATCATACGCACCACGCGGAAATCTTTGAGGAAATTCAAATAATCGGGGTTGAAGACAATCGCATTGCGGTTATTCCATAAGGTATCTTCAAAGCTGCGGTATTGACCCGCAGGACAGTTGGCAGCACTGTCTACTCGTGTGAAGGGTTTGCCTTCGCAGATACCACCGGGCATCACAATACGGATATTCTTGACCGTGCCGCTGACAATTCGCAAACCAATGCGGTTATTGGTCGCAACACTGTCCAGTTTGGCGGGCAGGGTAATCTCGATTTCGTCCCGCCCCGGAGCACTGCTGACTATTTTGGCATAACCTGAATATTCCAGCTTGCCATTGCCCTCATACAACACGCTGTAACGTCCATTCGGGACTTGCCCCTGCAAGGCGTTATCCAGCAGGAAGGTGCGGATAATGCAAGTGGCACTTGGTGGCGTCGTTACCCAGCCATTTTCATCATACGCAGCGTCTTTACAGGAATATTCACGCATAGGGCGGGCAACCCGGAAAATATCCGCAAAGGGTACGGGTGACGAGATGTTGTTTTGTTCAGCTTGTGGGGCTTCGCTGTTAATGCCCAGCGATGGTTGGAACAAGGCAGCCGGGGTTTGCCCGTAGACACTGAGTTGTTGGGCTAATACCCTTTCAAATTGGTCGATGGAAATCGCCCATGCCAGATTCAGGCTGCTGGCGTTTGTACCCAGTTGGATGCCATTGGCGGGGTTACGGTCGTTATCCAGACTCAGGAAAAAACGTTCCAAGTTTTTACGTGCCTGATAGGTGCAGGCATTAACATCGGCATTGCCACTGCACAGTGCGGCAGCTATATCGTGTTGCGTCAGGTTGGCTTTGCCGAGTACCGGCAGTTGGGTGTTGTTGCCTAAGTGAAGCACCAGGTTATTGGAAGGCGCACTAAAACCGCCATCTGCACCACTCACATTGCCAGCGCGGAGGTATTGCAACCCACTGATCGGCGTTTCCGCATTATTGCGGGTCGGGTCGAGCAACACCAAACGCCCGCTGCTGGTGGCAATACCGCCACCATTATTATTGTTGCTCGTCGTGCCACTGTCCGTACCGCTGCCACACGCCGTCAGTAGCAGCAATATAACAGTAAGCAGACCGCTTAAACGTATGCTGTTAGCCCAGTGAGTTCCTGTTTTCATAAAGTAGCCTTGAGTTGAGTTCTTATCAGGTTTTTATCGGATTGCGATATTTAGAAAGCGAGTATGCCGCAAAACTCCCTAT
>JBEUIR010000391.1:0-2353 GCA_040415395.1 Candidatus Thiothrix namsaraevi | reverse complement strand
GCCTTTGGGCGCATGAGCGAAGAAAATTTACAGCGTTACGCCTCAATGCCTGCTGTGGAAAAAATCCTGCTATCCGATGGCAGGATTAAACCGACGGGTTGGACGGTAGTGACGTTTCCTTGAGCGGTCTGGTGGACTGCATCCGCCCAGAAAACAAACTGGAAGCGATAATCATAATCGCCCCAACCCATTCGTTCCAATCCATACGTTCTTGCGTTAACCAATAGGCAGCAATCGCCGCCACCACCAGTTCAAACAGGAAAATGACATTGGACTGGCTGGCAGGTACTCGCGCGATGCCGTATTGCACCGCATAGGTGACACTCCCAAGCATTACCGCGAGACCCAGTAATAGCCACCATGCGGTGGGCGAAAAGACTGCCCAACCACCGGTATGGGGCAGCACTAATAAGCCGACTCCGGTTAATAAGCTAACCCCCAACCATACCGTCAAGGTTTTCACGCCTTCGCTGACTTCTACGCCCAGATAACGACCGGCAACAATGCTCAACGCGAACGTAATACCGGCAGATAAACCCAACCATTCCGCCTGATTACTCGGCAGCGGCAAACGCCCATCAGGTTGCCACAGCATAATCACCGCCCCACACAACGACAGCCCAATGACTGACCACCCCACACGGTTCAAACGTTCGTGCAGGAATACGCGGGCAAATACCACCGTCCATAACGGTGACAGGTAAAACAGCAGCAAGACGCGCATGATTTCACCGTCTAATGCGCCCAGCACATAACCGAGATTGCTCCAGCCAGCCGTTATCCCTAAAACCAGCAACCAAAGCCATTGAGCGCGGACTTGCCATAGCCCTTTGGCGTAATACCAGCCGACCAACAAAGTGGGCAAGGCATACGCAATACAAGTGGCGAGTAATCCCCCTATTCCCAAATCATCCAATAAGCGGAATGGATACCAAAACAAGCCCCACAAGGTGGCGGAGTAGAATAACGTGAGCAAGGCGAGATTGTGTTGCCAGCGTGGTGACATGCCAGTTACCGGGTGATGATGATGTCGCGCAGTGTACTGGAAAAATTGCTTTGGGTCTGATGCCCGTTTGCTTTAAGATCACACCATGTTACAACTTGATAAAGCCTTGATTCACGCTCGCAAAGCCGAGTTAGAATCCACCAAACACGCCCTGAAACAGCATTTCGTGGGGATCGACCCGATCATCGACGAGCTGATGGATTGCATCCAAGTCTGGTATTTAATGCCGGAATTGCTCAAGCGTCCCGTCATTGTGAACCTATGGGGCATGACGGGAGTCGGCAAAACCGATTTGGTGCGTCAACTGGTCAAACACCTGAATTTTCAAGATCGCTTTGCGGAAGTGGAACTCTCCAATATTGGGCAAACCTCGTGGAGTTCGTCGGTTTCCAGCGTGTTAGACGATTACGGGTTTCATAACGGTAAGCCATGCATTGTGTTATTTGATGAAATTCAGCGCTTTAACACTATCGACTCCAAAGGCGAACCGTTGCCGCAAACCAAATTCATGGATTTTTGGGAGCTGTTATCCGACGGGCATTTGTCCAAAAAACAAAAAGATGACCTCGACAGTTTTCTGAACGAATACTATCAACGTGAACGCAATGCCCAACGCCGCCGCAGCAAAGGCGAAAAAGAGGACGAAGACGACAACCACGGTTACATCAGTACGTGGGATGCGGTGAATCTGAAAAAAGCGCTGAATCTGGACATGGAAGTGGTGGATATGCTCGACATTACCGAAGAGGAAATGGTCAGCATGATTCTCACTGCCAAGCGCAAAAAAGTGATTTACGAACCCATTAATCACACCCAAACGCTGATTTTGATTTCGGGCAATTTGGATGATGCGTTCCAAATGGCGCATCAAGCGGCGGAAGCGGATGTGGATGCGGATATTTTTCACGCCTTCACCACCAAAGTCACGTTGATGAATATTAAAGACGCGCTACTACGCAAATTCCGCCCGGAACAAGTAGCACGGTTTGGCAATATCCACCTCGTTTACCCCAGTTTGCGCAAACAGGATTTTCACACGCTGATTGCGCGGGAAATCCAGCGGGTACAAACCGACACGTTCGAGCGCACTGGCATCCGTTTGGTGACGGATGTGAGTATGAATCAGTTGATTTACCGTAATGGCGTGTTCCCGGTGCAAGGGGTACGCCCGTTATTTTCCAGCGTGACCGACATTCTGGAAGTCAATTTGTCGCGCTTATTACTGCAAGCCCTCAGCGACGATATTGACACCATTCACCTGAGCTATTCCGAAGAACGCCAAGCGATTGTGGCACGCTTGGGCGAGGTGACGACGGAACACCCGTATGTGGGGCGCATCGACAAAAT
>JBEUIR010000390.1:0-2355 GCA_040415395.1 Candidatus Thiothrix namsaraevi | reverse complement strand
TTGTGTAAAGATCTATCATCAGGCTGCATCGGTGACGTCTGGCTCTTCCAAAAACGCCAGCACAATGTCTTTTTCCTCTACCCCTTCGCGGATCAAGTCATCGGTGATGCCGTGTTCGATGCCGTCATATTCGACCACTACTTTGCCATCCTGAAGGGTGATGTAGATCAGGTTGCCGCGTACTCGTCTGCCTCTGTCCCAGCCCGCTTGCATGAGTGTGTAACGGTCGTGAGTTTCATCAAACACAGTATCCAGCCGAATGTTGCCGTGAGAAGGGCGAAATCTGGCGTAAGTTTCAATGACGTGCTTTACCGCTATCCGGTAGCTTTCCGTGTTCATTTGAAGTTCGACCTTTAGCTGACCTTTTTCAGGGGCAAGCGAGGACTACGATTGACCACCTTGCGGCTGGATTGCTGCTCACGGATTTTCAATGCCGCACAAATGGCTTTCAAGTCATTGTTGTACTTGGCGGCATGGGCTTGCCGATGTTTGCGTACTTCTTCAACGATTGGATCATCCATCATGGTTTAACCTCCAAGTGACTGAGCAGCATGATACCAAAAAACAAGATTTCTCAAGGATTTTCATCTAGCATCAGCAATGAGACAAGGAGAATCTGTGTATGGAACAACAAACTGCAACCTACCCATTGCCTTTGCCCACTGATCAGGAGGATACGCTCAAGTTCTTCAACGAACGGCAACAAAGAGCCGACATGGATGCGCTCAAGCGCATTCTGACGCGCCAAGGTGGACAAGAACCGTGTGAGGGGGATGAGTTGGTAACTGGTTGACCATTCATTGTTAAGCTGGAAAGGTTCCTCACATGCTTTGATGTCGACGGCTCAGTATAGCAAACTCAGGGCAACATCAAACTCACCCAACTGATGTTACGCAGCCCTAAGCACCTGTAGCTCATCAAAAGCGCCCCGAATTGCCTTGGCGTAGAGTTTTGCCCGTAAAGCAAAGTGGTTAAGATGCTTGCTGATGGTCAAACACTCCATTTTGAAGACGGCGACGATGGAAGCGAATAGGTGATTCGCTTGTGTTCTAGCGGTGTGTGCAGGGGATTTGGCAAACGCCGCATTGGATTTGAGCGATTTATGGAAGACCTCGACTTTCCACCGTTTTTGGTAGGTTGTCGTGATTTCGTCCCACTCTGCCGCCAATTGGCTACAAACCAGATACAAAATGCCGCTGCTGCCGTCTTTGTTCGTAAAGATTTGCCGAGCGAGCTTGACGGGGAAGGTTAGCCCTTTCAAGTAGCCCGTGATGGCTTTTTGTTCTGTCCATGTCAATTGGTCGAGCCGTGTGTAACGTTTTTCCTCCCGATCTTTTTCGTTCAATGCGACTAATCGGTTACTTTTCAATGCCATAATGAAGTCCTTTTGCCGTTTCTCCTTGATGTGTTCCATATTCTCGGCGGAGGCGAACTAAATGTCGCTCAACACCCATGAGAATTTCAGTTGGTTTTGAATGCAGGTGTCAATCATTGAGCGCATTTGCTCATTTTTGGTAACATCGCTGCACCGCTTTTCTTGGCGTGTCTTGATGTCACAGAAACGGTACTGTTTCCGTATCAGCTCAAACGCAACGGGAATGGATGCGCCGTTGCTATGATACAGGCAATTCAACAAGTTGATTCCCTTGATATTACGCCCTTTGCAGTGGTCGTAATGCCAACAAATCAGGTCGTTTTCGTCCATGTAGGGCTTTTCTTGCACCGTATCGTCGAAGATCAGGATGCCATCGGCTGATTCGACCTCCCTGACGGTCTTTTTTACCTGTTTCCACAGGTCTTTCGAGGTGTATTCATCCCCCGAAAGAAAACGACTGATCGCATCGTGGCTAATTTCGCCGTCCAATAGTTGGGATAAACCCGTTGCTGTGGCGTAGCCAAAGGTCACGGTTAGGTAGTCGGTGTAGAGATCAAGACGTGTTTGGTTCATACCTGAAATATAGTGGATGGAAGATGCGTCTGCGTAACATCAGTCACCCAATACTGGCTGCTGGTTTCCGTCACATCCAAAATCGCTTGCGGATAGAACCCGAACACCAGCACCACCACGACCAGCACCAGCAATACTGCCAGTTCACGCGGTTTCAAGTCCGGCGCATCGCGGATAATGTCGTGGCGGGTTTCCCCTAAAAATGCCTTGCGGAAGAAATTGAGGAAATACGCTGCCCCCAGAATCACCACGAACAGCACCACCAGCCCCGCCCCGGTATGGGTTTCCAACACGCTGACAATCAGAGCGAGTCTGGTGAATTCACGCATTACTTTGTGCAGCGCACTATTTTTTGGTAATGTCGGCACTTTAACATTCTTGTCATTACTGGAAGCCTCTCCTCATGT
>JBEUIR010000389.1:0-2362 GCA_040415395.1 Candidatus Thiothrix namsaraevi | reverse complement strand
GCGGCGGACTTCCCAATGGTCGGGGATTTTGCCGAGCCATTCGATGCCGGATTCGCGGTAGACGGGATACGCGGGGTAGTCCATTAAATGACTCCTTCCAGCATCCGCGCAATTTCGGCTTCAAGGTCTTTGACTTCCTGCCCAATCACCGCCAGCGGACGCGGAGCTTGGTACTCGTAGAAATGGCGGGTAAAGGGGATTTCATAGCCGACCTTGGTCTTTTCAAAATCAATCCACGCATCCGCACGGTACGGCAACACCTCACGCTTGAGGTAGTCATTGCAATGCGTCTTCACCAAGGCAATCAGGGCTTTCTTGCTATCCTTTTCGTCATAAGCAATCGGCAAGGGCAACGTCACATCCGGCGGCAATGCCACCTGTTCGGTATCGCGCAAATCCGCGTCTGGCTCAAACCCGCCAAGGCTGGCAATGCAAGGCTTGGCTTGCGGGTCACGTTCCCCCAACGCACTCGGCAACAACAGGGCTTTCAACAATGCCGCATCGGTTTTCACGTCTGCCTTGGTAAACGCCGCTTTCAATTGCTTGCTGAATGCCACACGATCCAACACCAAAGCCCCATCAGCAAATGCCGCCTTCATGCCGTCCAACACCGTCAAAATCTCAGCTTGTCGCGCCTTACCAGCAGCAAGTTCCGCCTGCCGTCCTATTAAGTCCTTACGTTTTTGCGACAACAATAGCCCCGTGAAATAGCTGCCATCCTTAAAACGCTGGAGTCGTGCATCATCCACGCGGAAATTCAGGCGTAACGGACGCTCCACCGTCAATTTCAAATAAGCAAAATCCTGATTGCGGAACACTTTGCTGACCTTCACCGCCTTTTCACCCGCCACCAACACGCGGGTATCATCATCCTTACAAGCGTTGTAAATGCGGGTGATTTCCGCGATATGGTCAGGTTTATTGCCCAGCCCATTGCCGATTTCATTACGCTTGTTGCCCAGACTTTTCTTCATCTTCACAAAGAATTGGGTAGCGTTAATCAGTTGCACCTTACCGCGCCGTGCGGGTGCTTTGTTATTGTTGAGAATCCAGATGTAGGTATAAATGCCGGTGTTGTAAAACAACTGGTCGGGCAAGCCTACCACCGCTTCCAGCCAATCATTTTCTATGATCCAGCGGCGGATATTGCTTTCACCGCTGCCCGCATCGCCGGTAAACAAGGGCGAACCATTGAACACCACCGCAATCCGCGCCCCGTTATCCTTATTCGTTACCGGGCGCATCTTGGAAATCATGTGCAGCAAAAACAGCAATGCGCCATCATTGATACGCGGCAAACCCGCCCCGAAACGCCCGTTAAAACCGCCTTTTTCGTATTCGGCGGTAACGTGGTTTTTCTGATTTTTCCACTCCACCCCAAACGGTGGATTCGCCAGCAGGTAATGGAATTTCTGGTGGGGATGCCCATCACCATCCACAAAATCACTGTCAGGCTTGGAACGCCCCGTTCCCAAGGTGTCACCGTAGACAATGTTTTGGGTTGGCTCGTTCTTAATCATCAGGTCAGAACCACAAATGGCATAAGATTCGGCGTTATATTCCTGCCCGAACAGCTCAATCAAAGCCTTGCTGTTCAAGGCTTTGATAAACTTTTCCGCCTCGGACAACATCCCACCCGTGCCACACGTCGGGTCATACACCGTGATGCGTTTACCGTCCTCAAACGCCGTACCCTGATCACCACCGCTGGCGAACACCAAATTCACCATCAGGTTGATGACTTCGCGGGGAGTGAAGTGATCTCCCGCTTCTTCATTCGCCTGTTCGTTGAAACGCCGCACCAAATCCTCAAAGATGTAACCCATTTCCAGATTGCTGAGGCGGTTGGGGTGCAAATCCATATCGGCAAATGCCTTGACCACCTCGTATAGGCGGTTGGCATCTTCCATCTTGGTGATTTCCTTATCGAACTCGAATTTTTCCAGAATGCGCCGCGCCGTCAGCGAGAAACTGCTAATGAATTTATTGAGGTTGGTTTCCAACTTGTCCGCATCATCCAACAATTTCTTGAAGCTGAAATCGCTATTATTGTGGAAGGGAATCCCTAGCTTTTTATTGATGGTTTCTTCCACCTTGGCGGGCGGCATGGACTGGTAAATTGATTTGGCAAGCTCGGCTTTTACCTGTTCCCGCGTTGCCTCCAACACACAATCCAGACGGCGCAACACCGTCATGGGGATCATGACCCGCCGGTATTGGGGAGGGCGGTAAGTGCCACGCAGCAATTCAGCAATTTTCCAGACAAGATCACTGTGGTTGTTCAGGGTGTTTTCGGACATGGGGAAATTCAGTTGCCAGTAGAAAGCGACCTAGTATAGACAGATTACTTGCCGATACAAAA
>JBEUIR010000388.1:0-2370 GCA_040415395.1 Candidatus Thiothrix namsaraevi | reverse complement strand
ACCGATACCCGCAAGCAGGGCGCGACGTTTATCCATATGGGTACGCTGGAATCCGGCACATTGGCTGTTGGCGCAAACGTTGCCGCCGAAGTGGATGCCGAACGCCGCCAAGCCATCATTCTCAACCATTCCGCCACGCATTTGATGCACGCCGCACTGCGCCAAGTATTGGGTACGCACGTTGAGCAAAAAGGCTCATTGGTGACACCCGACCGTTTGCGCTTTGACTTCTCGCAACCTGACCCGGTTTCCGCTGAGCAAATCGCGGAGGTGGAAGCCATCGTCAACCGCGAAATCCGCGCCAATGCCGCGACTTCTGCGCAAGTCATGAACATGGAAGCTGCTAAGCAAGCCGGTGCAATGGCATTGTTCGGCGAAAAGTACGGCGATGAAGTGCGCGTCTTGAAAATCGGTTTCTCCACGGAATTGTGCGGCGGTTGCCACGTGAACCGTACTGGCGACATTGGCTTGTTTAAAATCGTCAGCGAGGGCGGGGTTGCCGCCGGTGTGCGCCGTATCGAAGCGGTGACTGGCGCGAATGCGCTGGCATGGCTTGCTGACGTGACCAGCCGTTTGGATAATGTGGCACGTTTGCTCAAGTCCAATCCAGTGGAAGTGACGGACAAGCTCGATGCGATGCTGCAAAAAAGCCGCGCTCTCGAAAAGGAACTCGAACAGCTTAAAGGCAAAATGGCTTCCCAAGCCGGTTCCAACCTTGCCGATCAAGCGGTGGAGGTGGGCGGAATGCGTGTCCTGGCGGCGCATCTGGAAGGGGCTGATCCCAAATCCTTGCGCGACACCGTTGACCAGTTGAAAAACAAACTGGGCAAAGCGGTGGTGATTCTCGCCACGGTAGCGGATGGCAAAGTCAGTTTGGTGGCAGGTGTCACCAAAGACGAAACCGCCAAAGTCAAAGCCGGTGATTTGCTGGGCTTTGTTGCCACGCAACTGGGTGGCAAAGGCGGCGGTCGCCCGGACATGGCACAAGGCGGCGGCACGGATGTGGCAGCATTGCCAGCAGCCTTAGCCAGCGTACAAGGCTGGGTTGCCGAGCGGGTTTAATTTAGACGTGTTTTGAAGGTAAACAGTAAACAATGGCACTGATCGTACAGAAATACGGCGGTACATCGGTTGGCACACCTGAGCGTATCGAGGCTGTGGCTGACCGGGTAATCCGTTGGAAACAACAGGGCAATGATGTCATCGTGGTAGTTTCCGCGATGTCGGGCGAAACCAATAAGCTGGTCGCGCTCATCAACGCCATTAACCCACAAGGTTCGGAGCGCGAAAAAGACGCGATTCTGTCCACCGGCGAACAAGTCACGATTGGCTTGCTGGCCATGGCGTTGGAAAAGAAAGGCCAACCGGCGCGTTCTTACACCGGGGCGCAAGTCCGCATTTTGACCGATGATGCGCACACCAAAGCGCGTATCCGCGACATTGATGCCGACCCGATCCGCAAGGATTTGGCGGAAGGCAAAGTAGTGGTGGTAGCGGGTTTCCAAGGTGTGACCGAATCCGGCAGCATTACCACCTTAGGGCGCGGCGGTTCGGATACCACGGGCGTGGCGTTGGCAGTGGCGTTAAAAGCCGACGAATGCCAGATTTACACCGACGTGGATGGCGTTTACACCACCGACCCGCGTGTTGAACCCAATGCGCGTCACATTCCGCGCCTGACTTTGGAGGAAATGCTGGAAATGGCCAGCCAAGGCTCCAAGGTGCTGCAAATCCGTTCGGTTGAATTTGCCTACAAATATGATATGCCTATCCGTGTGCTGTCCAGCTTTGATGAATTTGGTCAAGGCAAAAGCACACTGGTCACTCGTGAGGAAGAAGTAATGGAAGAAGTCTCAGTCCGTGGGATTGCGTTTAATCGTGATGAAGCTCAATTGACGGTAACGGGTGTACCGGATCGCCCAGGGGTTGCTTACCAGATTCTGGGGCCGATTTCGGATGCCAATATCGAAGTCGATATGATTGTGCAAAACACGGGTTCTGATGGTACGACGGATTTTACTTTCACCGTCCACAAAAATGATTACATTAAAGCTAAGGCGATTTTGGAACAAACCGCTGCTGCCTTGGGAGCGAAACATTGTAAAGGGGATGAACACATTGCTAAGGTGTCCATTGTCGGGGCGGGGATGCGTTCTCATGCGGGTGTTGCTAGTAAGATGTTCAAAACATTGGCTGATGATGGTATTAATATCCGCATGATTTCTACGTCGGAAATTAAAGTCGCGGTAGTTGTCGATGAAAAATATTTGGAATTAGCGGTGCGGGTATTGCACCAAGCGTTTGGCTTAGCGCAAACCACAGTTTAATTTCTGAATAAATTGCTGAAAAAACCCACTGGGCAGAGTCTGC
>JBEUIR010000387.1:0-2383 GCA_040415395.1 Candidatus Thiothrix namsaraevi | reverse complement strand
GGATGAACGCCCGCAAACGCTGGAGGCGATGCGGGGTATCGCGGGGATTGGGGAGCGTAAACTTACGCAGTATGGGCAGGCGTTTTTGGATGTGGTGTTGGGGGTGTGAAGGGATGGCTGCGGCTTCGCCGTTACCCCAACCCCTCTCCCTCAAGGGGCGAGGGGCTAAGAGATTGTTTTTCTTGCTCCCCCTCGCCCCTTGAGGGAGAGGGGGCTGGGGGGTGAGGGGTTCTTACTCCATCCCCTCCAACAACAAAACCAACTCCGCCGCCAACTCGAAGTGCAACCCCTCATCCTCCGCCAAAGCCAAATCCCGCTCCCCGTCGATAATAGCTTGCAGCTTGTGCAGAAAGTTTTTGTCCTCTTCGGGGTTTGTAAGTGCATTTGTAATCACCTGCTCAACTTCCGCCGTATCCCCCTGCTGTATTGCTTGCCTGACTGCTAAAGTAAAACGCCCAGCACCCGAATGATTCTCCCCACCATCCCGCCGATACGCCAGAAACGCCGCCAGTGCCTGTTGCTGAGCCTCGCGGGCGGCTTGTGGATTGCCGCTGGCTTGTTCCAGATCGTGCAGATTACCCCATGTTGTCCACGGTAGAGCCGCATGACCAAATGCCTGCTTGCACTCAATCGCCCGTAGCAGTTCCGGGCGGGCTTCGTCATAGCGTTGGAGTTTTATCAAGGTATCTGCGATGTTGTTACGCGCAAAACCTTCATAGTGCAAGTCGCCCAACGCCACATATACGCCCACTGCCTGCCGATAAAAACTCACTGCCTGTTCCGGGTGATTCCAAGCACCATAAAGGTTGCCCAGTTCAATAAGGCTAGTTCCTTCACCCGCCTTATTGCCTTGTTGGCTTTTAATCGACAGGGACTGCCGATACGCCTGCTCAGCCTGTGCAAAATCGCCTGCCATCCTGTGCGTTACCCCGATCTTATGCCAAATCGTTGCCACTGCACCCGGTTCATCCTGTTGCTGGAACAGTGTCAGTGCTTGCTGATAGCCTTGCAGGGCATCGGCATAGCGTTTTTGAAATAGACGTACCGAAGCAAGCTGGATTTTGCATACCACAACCTGCCGCGTATCTTCCAGTTTTTCGGATTGTGCAATTGCATCCTCATAAGCCGCTGCCGCCGCATCCAGTTGCCCCAAGGATTGCAGGCAATCACCCTGTTTTGTCAAGGCTGCGGAAGCCATCCTTGCCCCGCATTCCCCCAAGGCTTCAAAACGCCGTTGCGCTTCCTGCAAATAGGGTAAGGCTTGCGCGGCTGCTCCGCCTTGTTCCAATACCTGCCCCATCTTAACGTGAGCCATTGCCAGATCGTAATCCGCCCAGGCATACGCCTGTTCCCCAGCCTGCTGGCACTGCTGCAACAAGGCTTGTGCTGCCTGAAAAGCGGCTTGCAGATCACGCTGCTGCAACAGGCGTTCAATGTTCATGCGTTCATTTTCAAAGCGGGCATGACTCCACTCGCCCAAAGCCTGCGCTGCCTGCTTGCGCCATGCCACCACCTGCGCCAGTGCCTGCGGTTGATGCAGGTTTGCCAGTAATTGTTCGACACTGCCTGCCTTGTCAGCCACCACTTCCGCTGCCACGCTTCCGGCTTGTAAATCCGCTACCAGCGTTTGCAGATAAGCCATCAGGTTGGGCAGTTCCAGTTGGGTGAGTTGTACGGCTAGCTTGGCATCCGTGAACCATTGCTCATAGAGAAAATCCACCAGTTGCCCCATCACTTCCAGCCAGCGTTGCCGATAGCCCTCGCGCTGTTGCATTGTCAGCCGCAAATCCAGCGTCGCAGGCAAGGCGGGATCAAGGCGGATGTAGCCGTAGTCGCCGATGGGTTGTGCCAGACCAACTCCAATCAGTTCATCACGGATACTTTGCATGTGATTTATATCCGTATCCAGTACGTGCGCCATTCCTTGCCAATACCCACCATCATGATATGTCGCCAGCCCCGCAATCTGCTCGCGCACGTCCGGCGATAGCCGTCGCAAGGAGAGTTCCACGCTGGCGAACAGCGATAGTTCGCGCTGCCCCGGATGGCGTTGTTCCAGCTCTTGCATGATCGCCCGCACATTCGCGGTGGTCGCCGTCACCCCGCGCTGTGCCAGTTCCCGCGCCAGCAGCACCAACGCCCGCGCATGGCAACCGACCGAACCCACCAGATCGTCCACTTCCTGCGGCGTATTGCCCTGATCATCATGGCACAAATGCAAGCCTTCATTGTTCATCACCTGCATCACCAACGCCTTGGCATCCGTCACGCTCAATGCCCCCAGCACAATCTCGCGGGCTTTGTGGTTGAACGGCGCAGGCAACGCCTCACGGGTGGTGAAGAGGATTCTTGCTCCCCCATGTTCGCTTCGACTCCGCTCAGC
>JBEUIR010000386.1:0-2402 GCA_040415395.1 Candidatus Thiothrix namsaraevi | reverse complement strand
ACCATGTGGTGCAAACCCGTGCCGTCATCGGTATCGCCGATGTACATACCGGGGCGTTTGCGCACCGCTTCCAAGCCTTTGAGTACTTTAATATTCGAGGAATCGTAGGTGGGTACAACAGGTGTTGGTTCAGTCATTTTATTTCCATTGTTACGGTCAGGGGTGATCAGTTTGCGGCAACTACTTGCCCGTGTTTCACTTGAAACACCTGTGCGTCTGCCACCCAATTCTTCAGGGGTTGGTGATGAGTGCCGGTTATGATTAATTGTTGCTGCGTCGTGCGCAGGGTATTGTACAACGCTTGCTGGTTTTGCTCATCCAATTCTGATGCCAAGTCGTCGATGGCGATTATACCGCGTTTTGTCGCATTAGCCGCAATGGCATGACTTTGTGCTAGTAATAACGCCACGGCAAGTATTTTAAGTTGCCCCCGTGAGGCAATGCGTAGGGCAGGCACACCTTCCAGTAGAATGTGTAAGTCGGCACGGTGTGCGCCGTACAAGGTGAAACCTTGCTTGCATTCTTGTTCGGTTTTTTCACTTAAAAATTGCGCTATTTGTTGCTCATCCTGTGGATTAATCCCCACAGGAAAGCCACTGCTTAGCACAAGCTGTGGATAACTGACGGTTGTGAGTAACTCGGTGCAATCTTGCAATGCTGTTTGCAATGCCGCTAATGCATCGACTCTGTAACGCCACAGAATCGGTTGTAAGGCGATTAACTGCTGAGTCCACTGTGGCAGCGCTTGACGTTGCCTAGGGTCGCGTAGGCAGGCATTGCGTTGCTTTAACACCCGTTGATAATCCCGCCAGGTTCGATTGAACTCCGCAAAGCGATAAAACGCAATCCAATCCAAAAATGCACGGCGAGCAGTCGGGCTGCCGGTGAGTAATTCGACCGAACCGGGGTGAATCAGGGTGAGTGGAACGTGGGTACTGAGTTCCGCTTGTTGTTGCACATCCGCGTGATTGATACGAATGCGGGTGTCGGTGGCATTCTTGGTAATGCCCAGTGGATAACTTTGCGAAATAATCCCCTGTTCCACGCTGGCAGCAACGGTGAGTTCGTGTTCCCCACGGGTAATGATTTCCGCAATCCGTGGGGTACGAAATGAACGTCCACGCGACAATACCGCGAGGGCTTCCAGCACACTGGATTTGCCGGAAGCATTATCCCCGTACAACACATTGGCGTGTTCGCTTAATGTTAGTGTGGCGTTGTGGATAACTCGGCAATGTTGAACGTTAAGACGACTTATCCACATGTGTTGGGATTCCGCACCTTATAAGCGAATCGGCATAATGACGTTGCGAACACTCTCATCATCAGGGTCGGTGAGCAACACACTGCTTTCCGGTGCATTGCAATGCATTCGCAGGGTTTGACCCTCCAAATGGTTTACCGCATCCAACAAATAGGTGACATTAAAGCCAATGCTGAAATCCCTACCGGTGTAATGCACATCCAGCTCATCCGTTGCGATTTCTTGTTCAGGGTTATTGGCTTCGACCTTTAAGCTGTTTTCGCTCAACGATAGGCGCACACCCCGAAATTTTTCGTTGGAGAGAATAGCGACCCGATTCAGCATGTCTTTAAAGGCCTTGCGATCCAGATCCACCTGAATTTGCCCACCACCGGGAACGGCTGCCCGATAATCGGGGTAACGTCCGTCTACCAGCTTGGTGGTGAAACGTAAATTATCCAGTTGCACCCGTAGATGGTTTTGGCTGCTTTGTACCTGTACCGGTACTTGGCAATCGCCGCGTAACAAACGTGACAGTTCCAATACGCCTTTGCGGGGAATAATCAATTGACGGCTTTGCTCGACACCAGGCATGTCGGCGGTATGGAAACACAATGCTAAACGGTGTCCGTCGGTTGCTACGGTACGTACTCCATCAGGGTTCACTTCCAGTAGTAAACCGTTGAGGTAGTAACGTACATCCTGATTGGCCATGGCAAACGATGCTGCTTCTAGCAAATGCTTGAGGGTGCTCTCTGGTAGTTCAAGGGTATACACATCACCGATGTCTTCCAGTTCTGGGAATTCGCTGGCGGGAAGCGTAGCCAGTTCAAAACGGCTGCGTCCGGCAGTGACACGGGCGCGTTTATCAGTTTGTACTTCAATATTTACAATGCTTTCAGGGGGAAGGGATTTGCAAATATCAGCGAGTTTGCGGGCAGGGAGAGTAATCTCTCCATCAGCACCATCCATGATCGGTGCGTGAGTAGCAATCTCCAATTCCAAGTCAGTGCCGCGCCAGTAAGATTGGTTGCCATGAATGCGTAACAACACGTTTTCCAAAATGGGAGACGTATGACGTTTCTCGATAGCCCCCAAAGTAGCTTGCAGGGATTCGAGTAGATGTTCGCGAGTTTGGGTTAGTCTCATTACTTAATAT
>JBEUIR010000385.1:0-2402 GCA_040415395.1 Candidatus Thiothrix namsaraevi | reverse complement strand
CTAGTTCAAGACGTTCCACTGCCTCTGCCAGCCGTGCCACAGGCGTGGTATAAGCAAAACGCACATGAGTCGTCGCCTGATGGCTGCCGAAGTCGATACCCGGCGTGAACACCACGCCGGTTTTATCCAATAAATTCGCACACAAGCCTTGCGCATCATTCCCGAAACGTTCCGAACCCGCATAAATGTAAAATGCACCTTGCGGTTCGGCGCGTACCGAAAAACCCAGCGATTGCAACGCAGGGAGCAAAAAATCCCGGCGCTGCTGCAATTCCTGCCGCTGCGTTTCCATGATTGCCAACGCTTCTGGGGTAAAGGCTGCCAGTGCCGCGTATTGTGCGGGTGTTGATGCTGCCAGAAAGATGTTTTGTGCCAAACGATCCAACGTTGCGACCGCCCATTCGGGAGCAACCACCCACCCTAACCGCCAGCCGGTCATGCCGAAATACTTGGAAAAGCTATTGATGACCCAAATATTGTCGGCATCCACCGCTAGTGCTGTGGTATCGGGTACACCGTAAGTCAGCCCTTGATAAATTTCGTCGACAATCAACTCCCCACCGCGCTGCCGCACCGCTCGGTAAATGTCCGCCAATTGCGGCACACTGAGCAACGTTCCGGTAGGGTTCGCAGGGCTTGCCAACAGCACCGCACGGGTATTCGCATTCCAATGCGCCGGAATATGCGAGCTATTCAATTGATACGCGGTGTCTGCACCCACCGGAATTGCCACCGGCTTGCCTTCAAACAAGCGCACGAAATGGCGATTGCACGGGTAGCCGGGATCCGTCATCAGCACCTCATCCCCCGGATTCAACAATGCCCCCAACACCAATTGCAACGCGCCGGATGCACCGGGCGTCACAATAATACGCTGCGGCGCAACCCTTACCCCAAAACGGCTGGCATAGTAAGCCGCAATCGCTTCACGCAAAGCAGGCAAACCGCAGGCGGGTGTGTATTTCGTCTGCCCGGATTGCAATGCCTGGATGCCTGCTGCCACAATGGGTGCAGGGGTTGGAAAGTCGGGTTCACCCACTTCCATGTGAATAATATCCTGACCTGCTGCTTCACGTTGGCGGGCTTCTGCCAACAACGCCATCACATGGAAGGGCTGGATCGCCCGCATTCGTTCCGCTGCTGTGCTATGCTTCATCGTAGCGCTTTACCGTTCGATTAGGTGAATAAAAATGAAAAAATGGTTACTGTTGAGCATCGCATTGTATTCCAGCAATATACTGGCAATGCCACGCGAAAACCCTGTGCCGGGCGGCATTGCCCACCTCCCCATTGCGCCGCTGTCTGCGCAAGCACCGCTGGTACAGTATGAGGGCAAGCGGGTAACGGTTGTACCACAGGATTCTCACTGGGTTGCTCTGGTCGGTATTCCTCTCGATGTGGAAGGTGACACACAAACCGTGCAGCTACAAGGCGGTCAAGCGCTGTCATTTCCGATACAAGCCAAGGAATACAAAACCCAACGCCTGACGATTAAGGATAAGAACAAGGTTGAACCGGATGAGGAATCCAGCCAGCGAATTGTCCGGGAACTAGCCGTGCAGGAACAGGCTAAAACCCATTTTACAACGGGTGCAGCCCAACTGGGTTTCATTAAACCGGTACCGGGACATGACACCGGGCGCTTCGGTCTGAGGCGTGTCATCAATAACCAAGCACGCAACCCACACAGCGGCATGGATATTGCCGCTGCAACCGGTACGCCGATCAAAGCCACTGCCGCTGGCACGGTGATTCACACCGACGATTTCTTTTTCAGCGGCAATACCGTTTACCTTGATCATGGCATGGGCGTGATTAGCATGTACGCACACCTGAGTGACATTCAAGTGGAAGCCGGGGATACCGTCCAGCAAGGCGACATTATTGGCGAGGTAGGCAGCACTGGCAGAGCCACTGGTCCGCACTTGCATTGGTCGGTATATTTGAATGGCGAAGCGGTCGATCCGGCATTATTTTTACCGAACAAAAAATAAGCCAAGGATTCAGGTTATATTCATGGATTCAAGACTAGTATAGTCCCAACTTCAGCAGGAATCGCGAACTTGGGGTTTGTGGTAACGGTTTCGTCGTCAGAAGTATCTGAAATAAAAAATAAGCTTGTTCCGCCGTTCTGACACTCAATGGCATAAGAGATTCGGGATGACGGCACGCTGAAGTTACAATCTCAACCCCCACCCTTACAACCGGCCATTTTATTGGGGAGCTGGTTGAATGGTGAGGATTGAGCAGTGAATGCAAGTTCGTAAACAGGGGGTTTACCTGCATTCATTACCGCAGCAACTCGCTACGGTGTTCTTGAGTTACCTTTCACAAAAAGCGAGTCTTTCATGGCTCGCTTTTTTTTGTTCTGACACAACGATGAATAACAAAAAAACGCTTTC
>JBEUIR010000384.1:0-2415 GCA_040415395.1 Candidatus Thiothrix namsaraevi | reverse complement strand
TTGTGAGGATCAATGCCGCTCCAATCCATGCCAGGAGCCTTCACTTCCAGCGTTGGAAGTTCAACATCAAGCGACGGCACTTCCGGCAAATCAACTTTGGGCATTTTCAGCGACATTTCTGGCAGGTCAACATCAACGGTTGGGAGGTTTATATCCATGTCCGGCAGGTCGATAATTGGCTTGTGAGGATCAATGCCGCTCCAATCCATGCTAGGGGCCTTTACTTCGATCGCTGGAAGTTCAACATCAAGCGACGGCACGTCTGGCAAATCAACTTCGGGCATTTTCAGCGACATTTCCGGCAAATCAACATCCGGCATTTTCAGCGACATATCCGGCAAATCAACATCAACCGTTGGGAGGTTTATATCCATGTCCGGCGGGTCGATGATCGGTTTGTGAGGATCAATGCCGCTCCAATCCATGCTAGGAGCCTTCACTTCCAGCGTTGGAAGTTCAACATCAAGCGACGGCACTTCCGGCAAATCAACTTCGGGCATTTTCAATGACATTTCCGGCAGGTCAACTTCTGGCGCTTGCAGCGACACTTCCGGCAGGTCAACTTTTGGTGCTTGCAGCGACATTTCCGGCAGGTCAACATCAACCGTTGGGAGGTTTATATCCATGTCCGGCGGGTCGATGATCGGTTTGTGAGGATCAATGCCGCTCCAATCCATGCTAGGAGCCTTCACTTCCATAGTTGGAAGTTCAACATCAAGCGACGGCACGTCGGGCAAATCAACTTCGGGTATTTTCAGCGACACTTCTGGCACATCTACCTTCGGCATCTTCCACGACATATCAGGTAAATCAACCTTCGGGGCGTGCAGCGACACATCCGGTACATCTACTTTCGGCATCTTCCACGACATATCAGGTAAATCAACCTTCGGGGCGTGCAGCGACACATCCGGCGCATCTACTTTTGGCATCTTCAATGACACATCGGGCGCATCCACCTTGGTATCAAACTGATTGCGGGCGACGGCTACAGCGCCAGCCGCTGCGGCAGCACCACCCAACACCGTCGCAGCCGCTGGCACATTTACCCGCGCATTAGGGTCTTTATAATGATAGACCTCTGCATCCTCATCAGGACGGCAGAATAATGATTTCAGAAAACGAGCAATACCGTACCCCAGCAAAAACGCAACCAGCAGCCAGAGCAATGCCTGTAACAAAAACATTGTCATGATTTAATCCTCTTTCCCTGAGCGTGAAAACCACCCCATTACCAAGCCGAAGACAAACGTCAGCAAGAGCCACATGAATAATTCTGAAAATAAATACATCATAACGTTCTCCTTTACTCAGGGTTGATATCAAAGGTAATTCGACGATTCTGCGAGCGCCCTGCTTCCGTATCGTTTGAGGCAATCGGCTGGCTTTCACCAAACCCGGCGCTCTTGATCAAAGCACTATCAACACCTTTTTTGACGAGGTAATCTTTCACCGCATCGGCACGCTGTGTGCTAAGGTTCTGGTTATAAGCATCATTACCAACACTATCGGTATGCCCACTCACCTGAATTCCCCGACCAGCGATCACATCCTTACAATTGGCAATAATCCCGCCGAGGGAACCCAGCAATGCCAAACTATCCCGCTTGATGGCAGATTTATTGGTTTCAAACAGAATGGTTTTGCCGGTCATGGCATCGTTTAACTGCTGCTGGCAATTCATGACGGCTTGCTGTTCCTGCGTAGACTCGGCTTCAGCGGGAGCTTGAGCCGTTTGCCCGGCAGGTGCTTGCGCCGTTTGCTCGGCAGGTGGGGCAGCTTGCTCGGCGGGTGCTGGTACTTGCGCTGTTTGCTCAGCAGGTGGGGTAGCTTGCTCGCTTGGCGCTGGTGCTTGCGCTGTTTGATCAGCAGATGGGGCAGCTTGCTCGGCGGGTGCTGGTGCTTGCGCTGTTTGCTCAGCAGGGTTTTGCGGAGATGCTTGAGCTGTTTGCTCAGCAGGGGAGGCAGGCGGGGACGCTGGGGCAGCATCAGGCATTGGCACGGGTGCTGCGGCAGTATCAGGTTCCGGGGCTTTGACTGTCGCCACTTCCACCTTATTCTGCACCTCCCGTACCCCATACACACCTTGGACAACGTTGAGGGCAGCGTCACTTTCCTGCTTTGAGGCAGCCATCCCGTTAAGCAAGACGTCACGTCCACGCTGATCAAGATTCACCGTCGCCCAGCCCATACCAGCCGCTTTTAATGCCGCAGTACTGCGGGTAGCTAAATCATTTTCCACGGCATCCTGACGCGATCCCGTCATTAAAAAAAACAACAGGGGTAATCCCAGTAATGTCAACAACCACCACCACATTGCAGGCAGTGCACCGCAACAGCACGAGTTTTTTTTCTCCATAACACTATCCTTTGGTTTATTGAAGTTGCCGGTTGAAGACGCAAGTCGCCATTACG
>JBEUIR010000383.1:0-2417 GCA_040415395.1 Candidatus Thiothrix namsaraevi | reverse complement strand
AACACTGTGGCAGAAGCGAGGGTGATGGATGCGGTGCTGGCGCGGTTGTTGCCACTGATGGGCGTGACTATTCCATGATGTGCTGCCCCAGAATGCTGATGATTTCGGCTAACGGTTCATCCCCACAGACGCGGAGAACACTAAACGACGGTTTGCACCACGCCCTGACGTAAATATTCACGCACCTCGGCTGGTGAACCGGTAAACACCAGCCGATCCTGCTTCTTACTGATCTGATAATCGTACATCGGGTCGTAGTAATCCAACAAAATGAAACGCACCCAGTCGTAATGCGCGGTAGTCGATTGATCTCGCGCTTGTTGTTGTAAAGCACGTTCCATCATGCCTCGCGCTTGTTGGTAACGCACTCCACCTAAACGGCGTTGCACCTTCGCCAAACTGCCGAGCAGATACGCACTGAATGCCGCAAACCCCGCTTCCGCATCACCGCCGTTGACCGCCGTGAAGGCAGCAATATTGTCTACGACGTATTCCTGATAGCTAATTTCGACGCGCTCTTCATTAGGGACTTGCATCAAAATTAACGGTGCGCTGCTTAATGCCGCGAAAAAGGTATCGGGCAGATGCACCGAGCCGATGGTGCGGCTTTCGTCTTCAAACAGCAGTGCCGTTTGCCCTTGATGGAATTTGCGCAGTAATTGAATGGCAAGCGTATTCTCAAACCCAATTTGCGGTGGTTGCGGCGTAGGTTGAGTGCCAAACGCGGAGCCACGGTGATTGGCGCAGGCTTCGAGATCAATTTGTTGCGTAAAAGTACGTAAAAACCGCGTCTTGCCTGAACCTGTGCGCCCACTGAGGATGATGGGCTGAAGCAAATGAGGTAAGGTTTCCAACTGCTCCAGCAAAAACCGGCGCATCGCTTTGTAACCACCGTGAACACGCGGGTAGCGAATGCCCGTTTGTTCATACAACCATTGTTGCGATGTGCGTGAGCGTAATCCACCCCGAAAACAATACAGCACGCCGTCTGGGTGTTGTTCGGCAAACTGTTGCCATGCTGCCACCCGTGCTGCCTTAATTTCACCGCTTACCCGCTGCAAGCCTAGTTCGATAGCCGCATCTTGCCCTTGTTGTTTGTAACGGGTGCCAATCGCGACCCGATCCGCATCATCCATTAAGGGTAGGTTGGTGCTGCATGGGAACGCACCCTCAAAAAATTCCACGGGGGCGCGTACATCCAATAGCGGCACGTCTTGCAAAAACAAGCGCAGTAAATCGTCGCTGATAGGTAAATCTTTACCGGCGTTACGCAATGACATGGGTTATTCCACCGTAATCAGCGCATGACCAGCCAACGGTTCGCGCAAATAGCCAATCGGTTGCAACGCCATGCCCGCCTGCTGGCACACGGCTAAGAATTCCGCCTCGCCATCAGGTGCAAGTGCCACCAGCAAGCCGCCGCTGGTTTGGGGGTCGCAAATGATTTGCCGTTGGCGTTCTGTCATTGCACCCAGCGCATAACCGTAGCTGTCGAAATTGCGTTTCGCCCCACCCGGTGAGCAATCCATTTCCAGATATTGCGGGATGTGTGGCAATACCGGTACTTGATCGAATTGGATGACCGCTTGCAAGCCGCTGCCTTCGCACATTTCGCGCAAATGCCCGCCCAGCCCGAAGCCAGTGACATCGGTAAGCGCGGTGACGGCTGGCATTTCGCCAAATTGTGCGCCGATGCTGTTCATCTGGCACATGGTATCAATCGCGAGGTTGCTGTGTTCCGGCAATAAGACTTTGCGTTTTTGCGCGGTGGTGAGGATGCCGATACCTAGCGGTTTGGTGAGATAGAGTTTGCATCCGGCTTGTGCGGTGCTGTTTTGCTTGAGGTGGCGGGTTTGCACAATGCCGGTCACTGCCAAGCCGAAAATGGGTTCGGGTGCGTCAATGCTGTGTCCGCCTGCGAGGGGAATGCCGGCGTCCTGACAGGCTTTGCGCCCACCTTCGACGACTTCGCGCCCAACTTCCGGCGGTAATTTGTCGAGTGGCCAGCCGAAAATCGCAATCGCCATAATGGGTTTGCCGCCCATGGCGTAGACATCGCTAATGGCATTGGTGGCGGCAATGCGCCCAAATGTGAACGGATCATCCACAATCGGCATGAAAAAATCGGTGGTGCTGATAACCGCCGTGCCATTGCCTAAGTCGTAAACGGCGGCGTCATCGCGGGAACTGTTGCCGACCAATAGCGCATCGCAAACATCAGGCGGAAGCTGGCTGTGTAAGATGACATCCAGTACGGCGGGGGCGATTTTACAGCCACAACCAGAGCCGTGGCTGTATTCGGTCATGCGGATGGGGGTGTCCATGTGTGGCAATCCTTGGCGAAACAAAGGAGTGCATCATACATCAGACCCCTTGACCCGTCAGCACGACCCGCACGGTATCGAACAGAATCCGCA